>WTCH01000065.1 GCA_013138675.1 Woeseiaceae bacterium
ATGGTAGACCTTGCTCAGCCCCGCGACGAGTCGGTCTATTTCCGAGGCGACCGGCACATGAACCAAAACGAGATTCTTTGCCTGTAAATTTGCGGGCTTGCGAAGCTGGTAGCGAACGATCTCGTCCATGCGGTCGATCTGTTCGTTGACCTTGCCCGCCACCTTTCCTGCCTCTCCCTGGTTCAACAACGAGCGCATCGCCGCCAGTGGTGTCTTCAGGCTGTGCGCGAGGTTATCGAGCGTGTTGCGATAGCGCTCGGATCGGCCACGCTCGCTGTCTATCAGCAGGTTCATGTTGCGAGCAACGCCTGTCAGTTCGGTTGGAAACTGGGCGGACAAAGATGCCCGCTCACCCTGCTCGATTTCACCGATCTCGTTTTCGATCTGACGCAACGGCCGTAGCAGATGGCGCAGCAGCACCGAGATTGACAGCAACATGATCACAGCAACTGCCGCAAACCAGCCGAATAACTGCCGCCTGAATTGTGCGACCTGCGCGTTGAAAGACTCAAGACTCTCAGCCACTTTGAAGACAAACGGCCGGTAATTTCCGTCTGGCAGTTCCCACTGCACAGCAAGGCTCACGGTCAGCACCGGAGTGCCGTCTGCAAGCATCTCGTTCAGGAACAGGCGTACACCACTCTGCGGCTGCTCGCCGACCGGAATGTCGATACCCAACGCAGAACGTGAGCGCCACACCGGCTCGCCTTCGTCGCCGCGCAGTTCGGCATAGAGACCTGACCCGATGGTGCCAAAGCGAGGTTCCTGCAGGTCCGGTGGCAATTCGAGACCACCGTCATCAGTCGCTTCGGCAGCGGCAAGAATTGCCATCAGGTGGCCATCGAGAATATCGGCTTGCGCCTGCTCGCCGGCACTGCGAAACGCGGTGTCGAGCACGACGATCGTGACGCCAAAGAAAAATAACAGCAACACACTGACCGAGATCAGGAGCCGGGCGTTAAGGGATGACATTAGCCTGAAGGGCCGCGTTCCAGTGCGAAACGATAGCCTCTTCCTCTCAGGGTTTCGATAGGCTTGATCGTGTTATCGGGATCCATCTTCTTGCGCAAGCGCCCGATGAACACCTCGATGACATTGCTGTCGCGCTCGAAATCCTGGTCATAAAGTCGCTCGGTCAATTCTGTTTTGGAAATTACCTGGCCGGTCCGAACCATCAGGTATTCGATGATCTTGTACTCATAGCTGGTCAGCTCGATGTTGGCGTCGTTGACCTTAAGTTCCTGGCGCGACATATCCAGCGAAACCGGTCCCGCTGTCATCGTTGACGAGGCCCAACCGCCAGTGCGCCGCAGAAGTGCGTTCACCCGTGCCGTGACTTCCTCGACGTGGAATGGTTTGACGACGTAGTCGTCTGCACCCGCTTCCAGGCCGTCAACTTTGTCTTCCCAGCGATCGCGGGCCGTCAGTATCAATATTGGGTAAGTCTTACCCTGCTCTCGTACATTGCGAATGATGTCGAGACCTGACATCTCCGGAAGCCCCAGGTCGACAATCGCGAGATCGATCGGGTATTCGAGGGCGAAATAAAGACCCTCCTTGCCATCGGCCGCCTGCTCAATGGCGAACCCGCCATCGGCCAGCTTCGCTGCCAGCGTCTCGCGCAGTGTCGTGTCATCTTCAATTAGCAGTAAGCGCATGTCGACTAACCTCGCAGCTTGCGGCCTTGAACCTTGTGCGTCTTAACCTTGCCGTCCTTGGTCAACACCTTGATGTGATGCACTTCGCGATTGCCCTGCATCCTGGTTTCGGCACTCAATATTCGGCCGCCAGTCTGGCTGCGCACCTGTTCAACAGCCTGGGAGAGCGTCTTGCCATTATCGTTCTGCGCAACCCGGAGAACGACGCCCTCGGGGTCATCTGCAATGGCGCTCGAAGGCCCGAGCGCCATAGCGGAGCAGATAATGAGAATGGCCAGAAGTCGCATCAGAGTCATATCGTATCTGTATCACCCGGCGGGCCGGATGTCGACTCGCACTTTAATGCTCTTGCCTGGATCGTACGGCATGCGGGTCGAGTACTTCTGGCCGTTGTAGCGATACACGACGTTGTACCCGTCAATACGCTGTTCGCGCTGGTTACGATAATGCGTCTCGCAACGTTCGACGGGGCGTGAACTCTCCACTCTGCGTACCGGCCCATGCCCAATCGCAGCACCCAGCATGCTGCCGGCGATCGTCGCTGCGTCGTTGCCGCGACCGCTGCCAATCTGGTGGCCAATAACTCCGCCAATGATCGCTCCGGCCAGTGTCCGGCCCGGCGCGTGACGGCGCGGCTCATAGGAGGTGTAGTACTCGGTGTCTTGCCAGCACTCCCGTACCGGGGTCTTCACATTGACGTAGCGAACTATCGGCCTTGAGCTGATGACTTTCGCATGATCGTAAACTGCTGCATTAGCGCCAGCGGAAACGGCCAGCAAAGCTGCTGCTGTGGCCAGTCCTGCAATCGTTCGTTTGCTGTTCATGATCTTCTCCATTTCCAATCGACTGACCTTTTGTCAGCCTGGGAACAAGAGTAGATCCGGCGCAATGAACCACGCCTGAATAGTTTGTGAATCGGACCTTAACCGACGCGCTTCTTGGCGGCGCGCCATTCCTTGTCGAGCGACTCAAGCGACTGGTTGTTGAGTGCCCTGCCGTCCTCTCTGACAGCGCTTTCCATATCCCGAAAGCGGCGCTCAAACTTGTAGTTGCCAGATGCCAGTGCCTTCTCCGGGTCGACGTCCAGGTGTCGGGCGAGATTAACCACTGCAAACAAGAGGTCGCCGAACTCCTCTTCGATGCTGGCAACACTGCGTGAGCCTACAGCCTCCTCGAGTTCATCCAATTCCTCACGGATCTTGGCGCGCACGCCTTGCCTGTCCGGCCAGTCAAAACCTACCGTGCCGGCTCGTTTGCCGAGTTTCTGAGCCCTTTTTAGTGCTGGCAGCGCCACAGCGACGCCGGCCAGTGCGCTATTGTCGTCCTTGCCCGCTCTTTCCTCGGCCTTGATTTGCTCCCAGCCCCCGTCGACGGCGCCCGCAGCGCGCTCCTCTTCGGTCCCGAAAACGTGCGGGTGGCGCCGCAACATTTTGTCAGAGATCGCCCCGGCAACGTCATCAAAATCAAACAGGCCGGCCTCATTGGCCATTTGCGCGTGAAAAACCACCTGAAATAGCAGGTCCCCAAGTTCATCCCTGAGGGCAGAAAAGTCCTCCCGCGCGATCGCATCGGCGACTTCGTAGGCCTCCTCAATTGTGTAGGGGGCGATGCTTGAGAAGTCCTGTTCCTGGTCCCACGGGCAGCCGTCATCCGCATCGCGAAGGCGTGCCATGACTTCAAGTAATTTATCGATACTACTCATAACTCATTATTTATTAATGATATTTATGAATCTCAGCAGCATCTGGGCAGTTGCACCCCAGATCCGCTGGCCCTCGTAGTGAAACTCGACCATCGAGAATGCCAGTCCCTGCCATTCACGCGTCACCATACGATGGTTTGCCGGTTCTGTCAGGAAAGAAAGGGGTACCTCGAAAGCGTACTCTACCTCTGTCGTATCGATCTCAAGTGGCACAGATCCGTCGACGAACCCGACAATTGGAGTCACCGCGTAACCCGTGACCGTCGGCATCGTCTCCAGGTAGCCAATGATCGACACGTGCTCTTCAGAAATGCCGATTTCTTCGCGGGTTTCACGTAGCGCCGTTATTTCGATATCCGCGTCAGATTCTTCCATGCGTCCACCCGGGAAACTGACCTGGCCCGCATGGTGCTTGAGATCGGCCGAGCGTTGCGTCAGCAGTACGGAAAGCCCTGCCTCGTGACACCGTACCGGGATCAGCACACCGGCCGGCTTCAGGGTCTTGGCGATTTTCTCAAGCATGCCCACGGGCCAGCTGTAGGTACCCCTCGGTACCACAACGTCCAGCGGGTTGGACGGTTTTCTCGTTGCCGCCAGTCGCTCGCGCAGATATGCGGCCGTAATAACCACTTAGGGCCTGGTAATACCAGGGACGAGGTCGCTGCCGGCGCCGATTTGCTCGTCCAGCAAGGCAGAGTGAGTGCCGCGTAACATCGTTACGCCAGCGAACGACAACGCCGCTGGCGAGTAAATCGGGCCGGCCCTCCGGGTAGTGGCTGAAACCAGGCCACCCGGCGTTGCTCGTCGTTCAATTGGAGTGACCAAATCTCTCTCCTCGCGCCTTGATTGGCGCGGTTTCAGTCGCTACAGCGGATTCGTCCCTGGTATTACCAGGCCCTAATTCTTAATACCGCCCTCAGTCAGGGCAGCGGGGTCAAGCAGGCGATCGAGTTCCTCGTCTGTCAGATCTGTCATTTCCTGTGCAACGTCCTTAAGCGGCCTGCCCTCGGCGTACGCTTTCTTTGCGATGGCAGCACCGAGTTCGTAGCCGATAACAGGATTCAGCGCGGTAACCAGGATCGGATTCCGGCCGACAGCGGCGTTGATATTGTCAACATTCACCGTAAAACCGGCGATCGCTTTGTCCGCCAGTACCGTACAGGCACTGGACAGCAACTCAATGCTCTGCAACAGGTTGTACGTCACAACGGGCAGCATGACGTTGAGCTGGAAATTACCGGCCTGACCACCAATAGTGACCGTCGCATCGTTACCAATCACCTGGGCTGCAACCATCGCCACAGCCTCGGGAATCACCGGGTTGACCTTGCCCGGCATGATGCTCGACCCCGGCTGCAATGCAGGCAACGCGATCTCACCAATGCCTGCCAACGGGCCAGAGTTCATCCAGCGCAGATCATTCGAAATCTTGGTCAGGCTCACAGCAAGCACTTTCAGCTGGCCCGACGTCTCGACAGCAGCATCCTGACTGGAAAGGCTCTCAAACTTGGACGCGGCCGACTTGAAGTCGATGCCGGTTTTTTCTCCGAGCAATACGGCTACTTTGTCGCCAAACTTGGGATGCGCATTGATACCGGTGCCGACCGCAGTACCGCCCATGGCGAGCTCCGTGAGGCGTCCCATCGTATCGCCGAGCCGCTCCGCAGCATGATCGATCTGCGAGCGCCAACCGTCGAGTTCTTGCCCAAGCGTCACCGGCATCGCATCCATCAGGTGCGTACGCCCGGTCTTGACGATCTCGCCTACCTCCCCGGATTTGGTCTCCAGCGCGGCTGACAGGTGCCGCAATGCCGGCATCAGGTGATCATGAATCGCGATCGCAGCACTGACGTGAACACAGGTCGGAATCGCATCATTGCTGCTTTGACTCATGTTCACATGGTCGTTCGGATGCACTTCGGCGCCGAGATCTTCAGAGGCGACGTGACCAATGACCTCGTTGGCGTTCATGTTTGAACTGGTACCGGATCCTGTCTGGAATACATCGATCGGGAAGTGCCGATCGTGCCCACCGTCAGCGACTTCCAGGGCTGCCTTTTGAATGGACATCGAAACGTCGTTCTGGAGCAGGCCCAGTTCATTATTTGCGCCGGCACAAGCCCATTTCACGAGACCGAGCGCAGAAATGAACTGCCGCGGCATCGGCAAGCCACTGATAGGAAAATTTTCGACAGCCCGCTGCGTTGTTGCTCCCCACAACGCGTCCGCCGGAACCTGAAGTTCACCCATGCTGTCATGTTCGGTGCGATATTCTTTGCTACTCATTGCCTGTCGTACTCCATGCTATATGCCATGCGTCCTCGCGCGTGTATCATGGCGCCGCAGCGCACGAGGCGCTGCGCGCAGGTATCATTCGCGCTTTGCGCGCGCAAGTTTACACTGGTTTCCATCACATGAAAGTCTCAACGCTAAGAGCCCTCTCGCCCGCTGACGGTCGGTACGCCGACAAGGTCAAAGGGCTGCGCGACATATTCAGCGAGTATGGCCTCATTCGCTTTCGGGTACTGGTCGAAGTGCGATGGCTGCAGTGTCTCGCTGACGAAGCGTCTGTGCCCGAACTCGCGCCATTGTCCTCAGTAATGAAAGACGTCCTGAACCACATCGTGGACGACTTTTCGCTGGATGATGCTGAACGCATCAAGGACATCGAGGCGACAACAAATCATGACGTCAAAGCGGTCGAGTACTTCATCAGCAAACGTCTCGGAGATGGGCCCGAAACCGGTCCTCTCAAGGACTTTTTGCATTTTGGCTGCACGTCCGAGGACATCAACAACATTGCCTATGCACTGATGTTGCGTTCCGCACGGACCGATGTCATTTTGCCGCAGATGCGCGAAATCAGGGCCCAATTGCAATCCATGGCCCGTGAATACGCCGCATTGCCAATGTTGTCACGAACTCACGGTCAGACGGCAAGCCCGACAACGCTAGGCAAAGAACTGGCCAATGTCGTTGCGCGCCTGGACCGCGCCCAGCAGCAGTTTCGCGACCTCGATATTCGCGGAAAATTCAACGGCGCCGTCGGCAACTTTAATGCCCACGTCGTGACCTACCCCGAGGCGGACTGGCAGGCGATCAGTGGCCGCTTCGTCGAGTCGCTAGACCTGGACCTGAACCCGTACACAACGCAAATCGAGCCGCACGACTGGACGGCTGAATATGCGCACGCGTTGGTCCGCTACAACACCATACTGATCGACCTGTGTCGCGACGTGTGGGGATACGTTTCGCTCGGCTATTTCAAGCAGCGGGTCGCAAAAGACGAGGTCGGCTCGTCAACGATGCCGCACAAGGTCAATCCGATCGATTTCGAAAACGCTGAGGGCAATCTCGGCATGGCGAATGCGATGCTGAGCCACTTTGCTGAGAAATTGCCGATTTCCCGCTGGCAACGCGACCTCACCGACTCGACTGTGCAACGCAACTTTGGCGTTGCCATCGGCTATATCATCATCGCGCTACAATCCACGCACAAAGGTCTTGGAAAATTGCAGGTCAATAACGAGGCGATCCTCGCGGATGTCAGCGCCGCGTGGGAAGTGCTCGCTGAGGCCGTGCAATCCGTGATGCGCCGCTACGGCATCCCGGAGCCCTACGAGAAACTCAAGGCGCTGACTCGCGGCCAGGCCGTAACGAAAGACCTGCTGCAAGAGTTCATCACGTCGCTCGACATTCCGGATGGCGAAAAAAAACGCCTGCTCGACCTGACGCCGGAACGCTACACAGGCGTTGCAACCGACCTCGCGAGCAAAATCTGAGCCTCACATACCATATGTGAAATTCTCGGCGTCGATCACCCCGGCTCAAGGATTTGCTGAAGCGCCCGCCCCGTCTGGGATGCGATCAATTCGCATCAGCGATGTCTGCGGCCAAAACGTGACGCAGTTGGCACAGCAAATGTTTTCCGGCCGGTAAGATGACTGACTATGGAACAGGCACGTGAAAAAGGCCGACGCTGGGTCATCTCCACTCGTGAAGAGATGCGCCAAGCCGTCATCGACGTCGCGCGTGAGGCGAGCCGCAAGGTTTCGATCTTCACCCACGACCTCGAACCGGGCATCTATGACGACCCGGACTTTCTTGAAGTCATCAAGCGGCTCATTCTGTCGCAGGCTTATTCGCGAATTCGCGTATTGATCGCGGACCCGACACGCGCCATCAAGAACGGCAACACTTTCGTGCACCTCGGCCGCCGGCTGAACACCTACATCGAGTTCCGGCATGTTCGCGAAGATCTGCGAACGCATGCCGAGTCGTTCTGCATCGCCGATGAAACCGCACTGGTTTATCGCCTGCAGGCCAATCGTTGGGAGGGCATCGTCGATACTTACGAACCGGCCGTGGCCAAACTGTACGGCACGATGTTCGACGAGATCTGGACCGCAAGCGAAGTAGAAATGGAATTCCGCCAACTCGGCATCTAATAATAATCAGGGGCCTCAGGGCCTGGACATGGAATGTACCCAACAGATCTGACTGTCTCAGCTGTCATAGAAGACAATGGACGTTATTTGCTCGTCGAAGAATACTCGAGGGGAGATGTTCTGCTGAACCAACCCGGCGGCCACATCGAGGCCGGCGAATCGCCCGAAGCAGCCGTCATCCGCGAGGTTCGCGAGGAAACAGGCTGTGACGTTTCCTGCGGTGAACTCATCGGCGTGTATCTCTGGATTCACCCACAGACGCGCCAACAGTTCCTGCGGCTCGTGTTCGTGGCTGAGTACCTGGGCTGCGACGAGAGCAGGACACTCGATCAAAATGTCGTCAGGAAGCGATGGATAGTACGTGAGGATATCGAGCACCGTCGCGATGGCCTGCGCTCGCCTGTCGTCCTGCGTTGTGTTCGCGACTTCGAAGCGGGCAAACGCCAGTCCGACTCGCTGCTCACGGGCATGCTGCCATTGCAGAACAATGTCGACGCGGTACTCGCCAACGCCGACCTGGTGTAACACGTAGGAGCCCGCCCTAGCGGGCGAAGCGCAGCGGGCTGCCCGTCGGGCAGCCTAAAAGGCTAGAATCACGCGCCTATGCCGCGCGAACTCACCAACCGTAAAGTCATTCTCGGCCTCTCCGGAGGCGTAGATTCGGCCGTTGCCGCCATTCTCCTCAAAGAAGCAGGCGCCGACGTGCACGCGCTGCACATGACGAACTGGGAAGACGAGGACGGCTATTGTACGGCCGCAGACGACCTGCAGGACGCCCGCAGCGTCTGCGAGCAGCTCAACATCCCGCTGCACCATGTCAATTTCGCCAAGCAATACCGGGACCGGGTATTCCAGTATTTCCTCGACGAGTACGCCGCGGGACGGACCCCTAATCCCGATGTCCTGTGCAACCGCGAGATCAAATTCGGCGTATTCAGGGAGCATGCAAAGCGCCTTGGCGGTGAGCTGCTTGCGACCGGCCATTACGCACGCACGGCGCTC
>WTCH01000009.1 GCA_013138675.1 Woeseiaceae bacterium
GACGGGCCTGAAGCCTGCCCGCAATCGCCTGGCACAATGTAGTCTACACAAGCTCCGAATCGGCGGCGAAGAACGTAGCGGTTGCGGGCAACGGGTTGCCCTGTGACATTGGCGCTTGTAGATATGATCGGAGAATCAACGGCGTCACAAATTGCGGCGGCTGTCGCGTTTGTCGTTAGCCTGACGGCAATGCTCGTATGGCTGCCCCGGATGAGTGGAGAAACATGCGCTTGTGCGGGCGTTATCCAGGTCGTTGGATGGGATGCGTCGGCTGCAGGGATAGTGCTGGCGTCGGGATCGACCCAGCTGTCCAGCTGTTCTTTGTTTGAAGCGATCAGGATCAGGCCCATATCCGGATCGCGCTTCTTGATAGCCAGAATTCGTGCGATCGCGGCATTGTCGTCCGGCATACAGCCCAAGCCGTAAACACCTTCGGTCGGGTAGGCGATAACACCGCCGCCAAGCAAGGAATCAGCTGCCTTCGCGATCGAGAGCTTCATTACGCCAGATTACTTCTTCTTAGCTTTTTTCTTCTTGGTCTTTTTCTTAGCAGCTTTCTTCTTCGTGGCCGTCTTCTTGGCTGTTTTCTTCTTCGCTGCCTTCTTTTTGCCACGGCGACCGCGTACAGGCGCAGCCGCAAGCAGCTCGATGCACTCCTCGAGCGTCAGCGACTTGGGCTCGCGATCTTTCGGTACCTTCGCGTTCTTCGTCTTGTCAGTGATGTACGGACCGTAGCGCCCGTTGAGGACCTGAATTCCCTGCTCTTCAAAATCCTGGATGAGTCGGTTGGCGTCCTCTATCTTCTTCGCTTCGATAAGTTCGAGTGCGCGTGGCAGTTCGACCGTGTAAGGGTCGTCTTCCTTCATGGAAACGTACTTGTCGCCGTAACGAACGTACGGGCCAAACCGACCGACGCTCGCAGATACCGGCAGCCCGTCGGGCGTCTCGCCAAGTTTACGTGGCAGCTTGAAGAGCTCAAGTGCCTCTTCCATCGTTATCTCGTTCATCTTCTGGCCTGGACGCAGACCCGCGAATTTCGGCTTCTCTTCGTCGTCCTTGGTGCCAATCTGTACGAACGGTCCATACCGACCCATGCGAACAGTCATCGGTTTGCCACTCTTGGGATCTGTACCGAGTTCACGCGCTTGTGCGACCTGCTCGCGGGTAACCGACTCTTCCTTGTCGTCACAAAGACGCTTGAACGGTTTCCAGAAATTGTCGAGCAACGGCACCCAGTCTTTGTGTCCAAGCGAAACCTCATCGAGGTCGTCTTCAAGCTTGGCAGTGAAGTCGTAATCGACATACTGGGCGAAATGGTCCGTCAGAAACCCGTTAACGATGCGGCCGATGTCGGTCGGGTAGAATCGTTTGCTCTCGATCTCGACGTACTCGCGATTCTTCAGCGTCACGATAATGCTTGCATAGGTCGACGGTCGGCCGATGCCGTACTCTTCGAGCGTTTTAACAAGGCTCGCTTCGGTGAAGCGCGGCGGTGGCTCCGTGAAATGTTGTTCGGGCCGCAACACATCAAGGCTGATCGTGTCACCTTCCTCAATGTTGGGCAGCAGGCGATCACCATCATCGTCCTTGTTGCTGTCGTCCTGGCTTTCTTTATAGACGGCCATGAAACCTGGCTCGACAAGAATAGAGCCGTTAGCGCGCAGGCGGTGGCCGTCTTCCTCGGGGCCTGCTGCAAGCTCGATGGCCACGGTGTCGAATACAGCTGGCACCATCTGGCAGGCCATTGTGCGCTTCCAGATCAGTGAGTAAAGCTTGAACTGATCCTCGTCGAGCGCGTCCTTTATCGACTCCGGTGTCAGTGCGGCCGACGTTGGGCGAATCGCTTCGTGGGCTTCCTGTGCATTCTTCGCCTTCGTTTTGAACGCGCGTGGTTCGTCAGGAACGTTCTCTGCACCGTAGCGCTCTGCGATGACTTCGCGAATTTCTTCGACCGCTACAGCGGCGAGCGTAACGGAGTCGGTCCGCATGTAGGAAATCAGGCCAACGTTGCCTTCTCCTGGCAGCTCGATGCCCTCGTATAACTTCTGCGCGACGCGCATCGTCCATTGCGTATTGAAGCCGAGCTTGCGCGAGGACTCCTGTTGCAGCGTCGATGTCGTGAAGGGTGCGGCCGGATTACGGCGGCGCTGCCGTTTTGAAACGCTGACCGTAGTCAGTTTGCCGTCGGCCGCATCGAGAATCGTTTTCTCGACGGCGCGCGCCGAGGTTTCGTCTTCGAAACTGAACTGTTCGACCTTATCGCCACCATACAAAACCAGGCGCGAGGCGAACGGCTGTTCTTCTTTGCTGACGTCTGCCTCGATTGTCCAGTACTCGCGGGCCTTGAACGCCTCAATCTCCAGTTCGCGTTCGACGATCATGCGCAAAGCGGGACTCTGCACGCGCCCGGCCGACAAACCACGTTGCACTTTCTTCCACAACAACGGTGACAGGTTGAAGCCGACGAGGTAGTCGAGCGCGCGGCGGGCCTGTTGCGCCCCAACAAGATCGTTGGACAGGTCGCGCGGATTGTCGATGGCCTCCTGCACGGCGGTCTTGGTGATCTCGTGGAACACCACGCGGTGAACGGATTTGCCGTTCAGGGCGTCTTTTTCCTTGAGCAGCTCGATAAGGTGCCAGGAAATCGCCTCTCCCTCGCGATCCGGGTCAGTTGCGAGGTACAGTGCGTCTGCTTTCTTGAGCGCCTTGATGATCGCCTTGACGTGCTTTTCGTTTCGCTCGATGACCTGGTATTTCATCGCAAAGTCATTGTCGGGATCGACAGCGCCAACCTTGGGAACCAGGTCGCGTACGTGCCCGTATGAGGCAAGGACGTCAAAATCCTTACCCAGGTACTTGCTGATCGTCTTCGCCTTGGCAGGCGACTCAACAATGACGAGATTTTTGGACATAGTTAGGAGTGCTCAAAACCAAACAACCGCGGACAGTGCCGCGGTTGAATACAATGCCGAGTGCCAGCGTGTCAAGGAAATCAGTGAATGGACCCCGTACTTTCCTCGAATACCAGGTCCTCCATCCTCGCGTAGGCGAGCTCCTGGCCGGGCTGGCTGAAGAGCACCATCAGTACGACCCACTTGATCTGTTCGACGTCGATATCCGCTGATTCCAGCGCAAGCAGGCGGTCCACGAGAATTTCTCGTTGTTGTGGTGACAGGATGCCGATCTGCTCGATATAGGAAATGTAGCCGCGGCAGGCAGTATCGAGGCGTTCTTGCTCAACGTCGTTGTAAATACGAGAGCCGTGAGACGTTTGCGCGTGAAACGCGAGCCCGTCCTGGTGGTCGGTGAGGCCGTCCAACCAGTCTAGTGCGCGATCAATCTCGGGGTCGCCAAAGCCTGCCCGCGAAAGTTCATCTCGCAGTTCGTTCTGATCGGCTTCGGGTTCATCTTCCGTGTCGACGTAGGTCTCAAACAGGTACATGAGTACGTCGAGTACATTTTCATTCATTCCTGGAACAGCTCCCTTCGTTTCCAATCCAGCGTCTATCGGTTCAACAGCGAGTATCGTCCACCGGACAGTGATTCGACCTCTCCCTGCAGCTCCAGGATAAGAAGCATGGAGGAAACCTGGTCGATCGTCAATCCAGAGTCCTTGGCAAGCTCGTCGATACTGATCGGATCGTGGCTTATGTACTTTTTGAGGTGCCTGTACTCATCGTCGTCGTGCTCGGGTGGGTCATCGTTCGTCGTTGATTCCAAAGAATTTTGCAGCAGATGTGATGACAGGGGCGCAAGTTCATTGACGATATCTTCGGCAGTCTCGACGAGTTTTGCACCCTGGCGAATTAGCTTATGACAACCACGTGCGAGTGGATTATGGATAGAACCCGGCAACGCGAAAACCTCACGTCCCTGGTCGCCCGCGTATCTCGCGGTTATCAACGAGCCGCTGCGTCGAGCCGCCTCGACGACAAGCGTGCCGAGGCTCACGCCACTGATCAGCCGGTTGCGCTGCGGAAACAGTGTCTTGTGCGGGTGTGTACCCAGCGGAAATTCACTGACGAGCGCACCCTGAGCGGCGATCTCGTGAGCAAGGTCCTTATTCGCTGCCGGGTACACGCGGTCGATGCCATGGCCCAGGAACGCAACCGTTGCGGCGCCGGCATCGAGTGCACCGCGATGCGCGGCTGTATCGATGCCCTCGGCCAGACCACTGACGATGCAAAAGCCGGCAGCCCCCAGGTGTCGCGCAAACTCGAATGCATTGCGAGCGCCGGCCTGGGTCGGGTTGCGGCTGCCGACGATCGCCAGCGCTGGCATGTGCAGCAAGCCGGGGTCGCCTTTTAGATAGAGACGCTCCGGCGGTCTCGGAATCTGTTCGAGAAGCTCGGGGTAGTTTTCATCGCCTCTGGCAATGATGTGGTTGCCGCTCAACTGCAGCCATTCGTCATCCATACCTGCAGTCTAAAAAAAACGGCGCCCGAAAGCGCCGTCTTTAATTCATCGTGAGGTGAAGAATCAGGTCGGGTTACGCACATAATCCAGCGTATGGATGGCCTGTGTTGCCTCCATCACGAGTCCGTAGGAGATGCGATCGTAGACCTTGAACACCATGAGCGTTCCAGCCATCTCGTCAGGCAGGCGGACGTTGCCACCTGCGACGCGATCCTTGACGGCGCCACCACGTTGCCAGGCCGTCAGTACGTCACCAACACCGAGGCCGTGGTTCGAACCACGGTTCATGACGACGACCATGTACTGGCCGATCTGCGTAACCCCGCCTACGACGGCAATGATCTGGCCGTCGATGTCGCTCGATGGTGCTTTCGGGAAGAAATTCAGCGGAATCTCGACCGAGGTCGGTATCAGGCGATCACCGGCCTTGGCTTCCTGTTTCGACGACGTGAGTGCCATAGATGACGGATCGCCGCTCGTACGCATCGTGCCAGCGCCTATCTCGATACCCTGGTAACCAATGAGGTCATTGTTTTCCGGGTCCACCAGCTTGTCACCGATATGAACCACGTTGTATCGCTCGCCCGGTTGCGCACTCGTGCCACGCACGTAGACAATATTGCCAGCGGCTGCAATGAGATGGTCACCCTTGGTGGACAGCAGATACGGCAGGGAATCGACCTCATTACGCTCGATGACGACGCCTCGACTCAGGAACGCCGAGATCGAGTCATAAGACACACTCGTGATCGCTTCGGTCAGCGGCGTAGCGCGGGCTTCGGGCGACAGGCGAAAGCTTCCGGCCTGGCCGACTGTGACGCGGGGTGCGCCGTCGACGTAGACCAATGCGAGCGTATCACCCGGATAAATAAGGTGTGGATTCTCGACCTGGGGATTGACGTACCAGATTTCGGGCCAATACCAGGGGTCCTGGAGAAACGTGGCGGCGATATCCCAGAGAGTGTCGCCAACCTGAACGACATATTCATCGGGGGCGTCTGCGGCCAGGCGCGCACTTCCCTGCGAAAACGCAGTGAGCGTGCCCAAAGTAAGTGATGCGATGAGCGCAACAGCAGTCATCCGGAGGCGGTTATTCAGGCAATATTTGCTGAGGGACATAATTTCCTCGTGCTCCATACAAGGTGCAAGCACCTGTGGCTTTTTAGCGTTGCTATAATATGTCGTTCCGGCGCCGAAGAGACTGCTAAATACGTCACACTTCCGGCCCCAAACACCTGATAAAAGGCGATTTTTCTGGCGGCATTGTCTGTCATCTTATTCAATAAAGTCAAACATTTAGGTCGCTTTTCAGGCAATTTACACGAATAACCCGCAGATTGGCCTTTACTAAATTATGGCAAAACTAACAATTTTGGAGTTTCCGGATCCAAGGCTCCGGACCAGGGCTTCACCGGTCGAAACCGTCGATGACGGGCTAAAAAGCCTGATCGACGACCTGTTCGAGACGATGTATGAAGCGCCCGGCATCGGCCTGGCCGCGACGCAGGTCAATGTGCACAAGCGCGTGCTCGTTGCGGACGTCAGTGCCGACAAGAGTGAGCCTTATGCACTGATCAACCCGGTTATTCTTGAGAAAGACGGCGTAACCACGACCGAAGAAGGTTGCCTGTCAGTGCCCGGCTACTATGAAGAGGTCGAACGCGCCGAGCATATTCGTGTGAAGTTTATTGATCGACTTGGTGATGACGTCGAAATGGAGGCCGAGGGTCTTCTCGCGGTCTGCATCCAGCACGAGATGGATCACCTCGAAGGCAAGTTGTTCGTTGATTACCTTTCAGAGGCGAAACGTTCCCGCATTCGCAAGAAGCTGGCCAAGGAGCAGCGTTACCGCAGCGCCGATGCAGTAGCCTTGTAGGAGGGCCTTTAGGCCCGAATCATTCGGCCCTAAAGGGCCTCCTACAAAGAAATAGCCATGACCAAACCCAGAATCATCTTTGCCGGAACACCGGAGTTTGCCGTAGCGTCTCTTAAAGCGCTTGTCGACGCCGGGCACAAGCCGTGCGCCGTGCTGACGCAACCCGATCGTCCGGCCGGCCGCGGCAAGAAATTGGCGGCGAGCCCGGTCAAGCACTACGCGCTCGAGCAGGACATCCCGGTGTTGCAGCCGCCGACCCTGCGCGACGCCGATACTGTGGCCGAGCTCAAAGCGTTGCAACCCGACATCATGATCGTTGCTGCTTACGGCCTGATTCTGCCGCAGGCAGTGCTCGACATTCCGCGAGCTGGCTGTCTCAACGTTCACGCATCGCTGCTGCCGCGCTGGCGCGGCGCCGCACCCATCCAGGCAGTGATTCTCGCCGGAGACGAGCGGTCCGGTGTTTGCCTGATGGCGATGGAGGCGGGTCTCGACACGGGAGCTGTTTTTGCCTGCGATGCGTTTGATATTGGCAAGCACGAAACCGCGGGTGAACTGCATGACCGGCTCGCGGATGCCGGTGGCGCATTACTCGCCGGGCATCTTGATGCGATCGTTGACGGCTCACTCACTGCGACCCCGCAGCTAGATGAGCTTGCGACCTATGCCCCGAAGATCAGATCTGCCGATGCCGAGCTCGACTGGCAGCAGCCCGCTGTCGATCTTGAGCGCAAGGTCCGGGCTTACAACCCTGTCCCGGGCGCATGGTTCATGCTGGGCGACGAACGTGTGAAATGCTGGCAGGCGCGAAACGCGGCCGGCGTGGATGCACCGCCGGGGACCGTGCTGGCTGCCGGCCCCGACGGCATCGACGTGTCTTGCGGCGACGGTGTCTTGAAGCTCGAGTCACTACAACGACCGGGCAAGCGCAGCGTGACGTCGGCAGAACTCGCAACCCAGATAGACCTGACTGGCCGCCGGTTGTGAGCGGCGTCAATAAGGGGGCGAGGCTGCGGGCTATAGCAGCCGAAGTT
This sequence comes from Woeseiaceae bacterium, assembly GCA_013138675.1. Taxonomy (GTDB): domain Bacteria; phylum Pseudomonadota; class Gammaproteobacteria; order Steroidobacterales; family Woeseiaceae; genus UBA1847. The sequence goes on from WTCH01000009.1 coordinate 7,327, forward strand.
GTTAACGATGTCGTTAACGTTGGGCGGTCACTCGATGCTGCGCTGGCGAAGAATGAAAAACAGGTGGCCGTGGATGACCTATCACTGCTGCGCCTTCTTTGTTACGGCACCTTGCGTCATCACTGGCGCCTGACGTACTACGTGGGCACGCTTCTCGATCGGCCATTGAAGGCGCGCGACAGTGTGATCACAGAATTGCTGGCAATTGGCCTCTATCAACTCAACGACACGCGTATCCCGGATCATGCGGTTGTGTCGCAGACAGTTGAGGCGGCCCGGCAATTGCGGCGCCCGAAACTCGCGCCGTTGGTCAACGCGATATTAAGAAGAGCGTTGCGCGACCGGATTTTCGAGAACGAACCGTCTGATGAGAGCGCTGTGCATGATCATCCCGTATGGGTCCTTGATGCGCTCATGGCGGACTGGCCGGAAGACTGGCGTGAAATTGTCGCCGCTAACAACGCCAGGGCTCCGATGTGGCTGCGCGTAAATCCGGCCTGCGGCACGGCGGCGGATTATCAGATACGGCTTGAGGAAGACGGAATCGAAAGCGAGCTGTTAGAGGGAGCAGCACAGGCTGTGCGACTCGTGGATCCGCAGCCGGTTGAAGCATTGCCAGGTTTTGGCGCAGGGCACGTGTCCGTGCAGGATGCAGCGGCCCAGCTGGCGGCCCCGTGCTTACTCGACGGTGTAAGCGGTCGGGTTCTGGATGCCTGTGCCGCGCCAGGTGGCAAAACCGGACACCTGTTCGAGGTAGCGGGCGGCCAGATTGAAGTTACCGCGGTCGATATCAGCAGTGCACGATTGGTGTCGGTCCGCGAGAACCTCGATCGGCTCGGTTTTAATGCAACCCTTATCGCCGCCGACGCATCGAAACCTAGTGAGTGGTGGGACGGTGAGCCGTTCAACGCCATCCTGCTCGATGCCCCATGTTCGGCGAGTGGCGTGATACGACGCCATCCGGATATCAAGCATTTGCGCCGCGCTACGGACATTCCGGAGCTGGCGCGGCTGCAGGCAAGCCTGCTTGACACCCTGTGGCCGTTGCTGGCAACGGGTGGGCGCCTGCTGTACGTGACCTGCTCCGTGCTGGATGCAGAGAATGATGGGGTGGTTGCACGGTTCCTCAAAGCGACCGAAGACGCCCGGGAAGACGACATGTTGCAAAATAACAACATCCGCGATCTAATGCGGGACAAGGCCTGCGGTCACCAGATTCTGCCGGGAACGGCGGGGCTGGATGGCTTTTATTACGCAGGGCTGAAGAAGGTCTCCTGAGAAAAACCATGTCACGTGCACCCGTCATCAGATCAGCCAGGCTAGCGGCGCTTTGCGCCGGCTTTGTCATGCTTGCCGGATTGGTGATGCAACCGGGCCTGGCGCAGGACGGTCTGGAGCGAGCCGGTTATTTTGAAGTTCGATCGGCATCGACCCGGCAGGTTGGGGGTGTCCACACGCTTGATGCGCGTTTGCAGCTCGTTCTGAGCAGTGAAGCGCTTGAGGCATTGTCGAGTGGTGTTCCGTTAACGATCGAACTGCAACTCGAAGTGATTCGAATACGGCGTTTCGTTTGGGACGACGCCGAGGCGAAACTCGCGCTTCGATATGAGCTTCAGTATCGACCCCTCAGTCAACGTTACTTAGTCAGAAATCTGAACAGTGGTGACCAGGATTCCTTCGCAACTCTCTACTCCGCGCTGAATAACCTCGGCCGGGTGCAGGGGCTGCCTGTGATTGACGATGCACTGCTGGAATACAGCAAAAATTACCGTGTCCGGCTGCGCGCAATGCTCAACACACAGCAATACTCCGCGCCACTTCGGCTGTTGTTGTTTTGGCGCGATGAGTGGCAATTACAAAGCGAATGGTTTGAATGGTTGCTCGAACGCTAAAAAGAGCCTCATACACGATTCTTGCGGCGACCGGCGTCGGCCTCGTCCTGGTCGCGTTGTTCCTGCTTAGCCGCACCGCACAAAACTCTGACGACTTCGATCGGCTGCACAACGTCATACTCGCGATCAATATCGCGGGCGTAATTGTTCTGTTCGTCTTCCTGGTCGGTAATCTCGCGCGACTGCTCAAGGAATACCGAACACACGTGCCGGGTGCCAAGCTCAAAGCGCGCATCGTGGGCATGTTCGTCGGCCTTGCGGTGCTGCCGTTGCTCGTGGTCTTCTATTTCTCGATACAGTTTATCAATCGCGGCATCGACACCTGGTTTAGTGCTGACGTCGGGGAAGGACTCGAAAATGCGCTTGCGCTGAGTCGTGCTGCCCTAGAAATGCAGATGCGCCAGCACCTGTACGCGACGCAACAGATTTCGCAGCGCCTCGGTGATGTTAGCGAGCGCCAACTGATTTTCGAACTCAGCATGTTACGTCGCGAAAGTGGTGCGAGCGAGATCACGATCTACGGCAGTAACAATCAGATCCTGGCGACGAGCTCGGACAGTTCGGCTGGCGCCCTGCCGCGACCACTCGCCGAGGAAGTTCTGCTGCAGACGCAGCAGGATCGACCATACGTTTCCCTCGATCCTGACGATTTCGAGATTCGTACCGCTGTGACGTTTTCTTATCGAGGGCGCGGCGAACCGATCGGTGTATTGCAGGCACATTTCCCGGTTACCGAACGGCTGGCGCGCATGGCCCAGAGCGTCGAACGCTCTTACAACGAATACCAGGAACTCGTATTTCTGCGCGCGCCACTGAAGAGCACCTTCTCGCTGACCCTGACTGTCGTGTTGATGCTCAGCCTTCTCGCCGCAATCTACGGGGCCTTCATTTTGTCGCGCAGGCTTGTCCAGCCTATCCAGGATCTTGTCGCTGGCACGAGAGCGGTTGCTGAAGGTGATTTCAGTACGCGCCTGCCCACGCCAACACGCGACGAGATTGGATTCCTGATCAGTTCGTTCAACGACATGACGCAGCGACTCGCTTCCGCTCGCCGTGAAGCAAGCTTGTCGCAGGCGCTGGTAGAGGCAGAGCGCGCAAACCTGGAAGTGATACTGGCGCGGTTGTCGACGGGCGTACTCGCGCTCGAGAACGACATGCGCATCCGCACAGCGAACCAGGCGTCCGGCGCCATACTTGGTGTCGACCTCGAACATCGCTCGGGCGAGCTCCTGGCAGACGTCGCCAAGGGCCGTCCGCTACTCGAGCAGTTTCTTGACGTTGCCCAGGTGCATCTCGGTGCAGGGGAAACAGATTGGCGCGAGCAAATCGTACTGCGTGGCGAAGTGGGCCGCAGGGTGCTGACTTGCGCGTGCACGACGTTGCCCGGTGACGAAAGTCACGCTGCAGGCTACGTCATCGTATTTGATGACATCACGGCGCTATTGCAGGCGCAGCGCGACGCAGCCTGGGGTGAAGTCGCCCGCAGGCTTGCCCACGAAATCAAGAATCCACTGACACCTATTCAGCTATCCGCCGAACGCATGCGTCGCAAATACCTCGATTCCATGTCGGAGGATGAAGGACAGATTCTTGATCGTGCAACGCACACGATCGTGCAGCAGGTCGAGGCAATGAAAGAAATGGTTAACGCCTTCAGCGACTATGCGCGTGCGCCGGATATCGAGGTCGGAACTTTCGATATGGACAAGCTCGTGCACGAGGTAGTGGATCTGTATCGCGCACAGGAAAGTGGTATCGACATCACACTGATGTCGGACCCATCGATGCCGGTGGTCGAGGCCGACATCGGCCGTGTACGGCAGATCCTTCACAACCTTGTTCGCAATGCGACCGAGGCGCTTGAGAATACGCGCGATGGTCGAATTGACGTCCATGTAAGTGTCGCGGAAATCGATGGCATAAATTTCGTGCAAATCAAAGTCGAGGACAACGGGCCGGGCTTCGACGAAGGCTCGATCAGCCAGGTGTTCGACCCATACGTGACCACGAAGCCAAAAGGAACAGGCCTCGGACTGGCAATCGTCAAGAAGCTTGTAGAGGAACACATCGGCTCGATCCGGGCCTACAACCATGCAGAAGGTGGCGCAGTGATTAGTATTCGATTGCCGCTCAATGAAGCAGCACGTGGGGCGATTATTGCCAGTTCACCAAGGCGCGCGGAGAAAAGGAGGGAGGGAGCATGAGAACATCTCATGTGTTGGTCGTCGATGACGAGGCCGATATCCGGGCTCTAATTCAGGAAATTCTGACCGACGAAGGCTACAAGGTAACGGTTGCGGCAGATGCCGCGCAGGCACGCTCGGCGCGAGCAGAAACCAAGTTCGACATTATTCTGCTTGATATCTGGATGCCCGATACGGATGGCATCACGTTGTTGCGCGAATGGTCGGACGGCGGCGATCTGAGCTGCCCGGTCGTCATTATGTCGGGGCACGGCACCGTTGATACCGCCGTTGAGGCGACGAGGCTCGGGGCGTTCGATTTCGTCGAAAAACCACTATCGCTTGCCAAGCTCTTGCGCACGGTTGAAGCAGCGCTTGAGTCCGCGACCAAACAGGCAGGTGGCACACGCAGCATGTTGCCACCGTTGTTGGCGCCGGTTGGGCGCAGCAAGCTGATGCTGGCGCTAAGGGAGAAAGTGCAGCAATACGCCGAACACGACCAGTTCGTGCTGTTAAGCGGTGAGCCGGGCACTGGGCGTGGTGCCTTCGCGCGCTACCTGCACGCGCTGAGTCGGCGAGCTGACCTACCACTGATCAGTGTGACGGCAGCATCGTTAACAGAGGGAAATGCCGAGGAGCAACTTTTTGGCCTGGAGGCCGGAGGGCAAGCCGGTGCCATTGAGCGGGCTGGCAAGGGCACGCTGGTCATCGATGATCTTTCGGACCTCAATGCAACGGCGCAGAAAATGCTGCTTGCAGCTATCGAAGATCGCTCATACCGCCGCGTGAATGGGCACGAGAACATAAAGCTTGAGGCGCGGATTGTCGCGACAGTCGGCGTCGACTATGAGCTGCTTGTCGAGCGGGGCGCTTTGCGCCGCGATCTCGTTGCGCATCTGTCGGTCCTGAGTCTCAAAGTACCCCCGCTTCGCGAATACTCGGAAGATGTTCCGGAGCTGCTCGCCCACTATGTTGACAAACTCGTGGATGCTGAAGGCCTGACGTTTCGACGCTTCAGCGTTGCGGCACAGAACCGGCTACGCAATTATCCCTGGCCAGATAATGTGCGCGAGCTCAAGAACCTGGTTCGACGCCTGCTGCTGATCGGCTCCGACGATGACATTTCGCTCGAGGAAGTGGAAGAAGAGATCAGCTCAGGTGCACCCGTTGACGAACCGCTCGTCAAGCAGGACCTGTTGTCATTGCCGCTACGCGAAGCACGCGAACAATTCGAACGTGCTTACCTGCAGCAACAGCTGGTGTTATGCGATGGCAAGGTAGGACAGCTGGCAAAGCGCGTTGGCATGGAGCGAACGCATCTGTATCGAAAGCTGAGGTCGCTGGGCGTCGACTTCAAATCAATCACGGCCGAGGACTAGCACCGCTCCAGACGTCGATTAACAAAGGCGTAAATCGACCGTCTTCAGTGAACGTCAGGCCGGGTTTTTTAAAATCTTCAGCGGTGAGGCCGCGGATCATTTTGAAAGCGCGCTGCTGGTCGTCAATGCTCGGGCCGGCCGGGCGTATTTGTACTGTTGATACGATTTCGCCTTCTACAAACCGACCTTCGCCATCGAGCGTCGTGAAAAGGATCGGTGCGATGCCCTTGATGCCTGCGACACTGATGCCGTAATAGGTCGCAAAGTTGCCGAGACTGTAGGCAATTAGCCTGTCCTTGTAGCGTTCCATAGCGCGCACGACGTGTGGGCCGTGACCGATCACGAGGTCGGCGCCCGCGTCGACAACCATGCGTGCAAACATCACAACGTCGCCACGAGGTTCTCCATAATATTCCTCTTCGGCAAACGGCAGGTTCGTGACATCAGCGCCTTCAGCGCCGCCGTGAAAGGTCACCATGACAATGTCATGGGTCTCAGCAAATTCAGTAACCGTCGCTTCCGCCAGTTCGTAGTCGAGCAACATATTCGACTCCCTGGTGACGGCGTACGCGAGCACCGCGATCTTCAGGCCGTTCACCTCGAAGCTCGCAAAGTCGCCTTCGCGACCCGAATGATCAATACCGACGCCAGCCAGCGCATCCATCGTCGACGTGCGGCCTTCCTCGCCAAAGTCGCGGGCATGATTATTGGCGAGGCTCATGACATCGAAACCGGCTGCGCGGAAATAGTCCGCATAGCGGGTTGGTGATCGGAACAGGTAGCACGCATTCGGGTTACTGCATTTCTTGGCGGGCTCACCGCCATCCACGAGCACGCCCTCGAGATTGCCGAACGTGATGTCGGCCGATGACAGGGCTGGCGTAACGGCTTCGAGAAAACTGACGCCATCATCATCAGGCAAGTGGTTTTCCGGAAAGTCCGTACCGATCATCATGTCGCCAACCGACGCGATCGTAATTCTCAACCCACTCTTGTCCGGCTCCGCAGGCTTGGCAGGAACGTCGGGCCTGGCGGGCACGGCAGGCTCGGGTGCAGCGGCCGCAACGGGCTCAGGCGCGGGCTGAGACTCCTCGAGCGGCGCACTTGCGCAGCCTGCCAGGCTGGCAAGCACAGCGACGGCGAAATATTTCGTCGCGCCGTCGAAATATTTCGTCGCGTCAGTCACCGAGCCGTATACGAAGCACATCAATCTTGGCCGTACGCAGCCGGCTGCGCAGCATGTTGAGCCTGTCGAGGTCGGAGATCGGGCCGATGCGCACGCGATGATAGGTTCTGTCATCAATTGTTACTCGCTGGATCTGCGACTCGATGCCGTGCAACGCGAGTTCCGCTCGCCGGCGGTCGGCGTCGTTATAGGCGGAAAAGGAGCCTGCCTGCAGTACATAGAGTCCCGGCTCCAGAACAGCCTGTGGTGCGACGTCGACTTCGACATCCGGTTCCTGCTCGGGAATGATGACTTCGAAGTTCGGCAGCATGTCGTAAAACGTGAAGCGCTTTTCTTCGGGTTCTGCCGGTGCTTCTTCTGCCACGGCTTCGTCGTTGTCATCCATAGCGCCTTGCAGGCTTGCTGGCTGCGGCACGGCTGCGGCAACCACCGGTGTTGGCTTGGTGTCTTTCACGTAGATGGCGAACGCGACAGACAGCCCGAGCGATAGCCCGAACAGCATCCATAGCCAGCCCGGATACTCCTGCTTCTTCTTTCGCGAACGGGACGAGCGGCGACGCTTGCGTTTTGCCATTACATGGCCTCCGGTGCAGACACGCCGAGTATAGTTAGGCCGTTTGCAATGACGACTTTAGTGGCAGCACACAATGCAAGACGCGCATCACGGACCTCGTCCGGATCATCGATGAATTTGTTGGCGTTGTACCAGCTGTGGAAGTCTGCCGCGAGGTCGCGCAGGTAATGCACAAGGTGTTGTGGCGCACGGTTGTTCGCCGCAAGCTCTATAACTTCCGGGTATCGACTCAATGCGGTCATCAGTGCCTTTTCCTGCGGGGAGCCCAGCACGGAGATAGTGTCTCTCGCGTGATCTTCATTCCAGGAAAGCGACTTCTCGGCAAGTTTCACGAACACATTTGAAATTCGTGCGTGTGCGTATTGAACGTAATAGACGGGGTTGTCGTTCGATTCGGACTTGGCGACGTCGAGATCGAAATCGAGATGTTGATCGTGACCGCGCGACACATAGAAGAATCGCGCAGCGTCATTGCCGACTTCTTCGCGCAACTGGCGCAGTGTGATGAACTTGCCGCCACGGGTGGTCATAGCGACCTTCTCACCATCGCGATACAGCGCAACGAATTGCACCAGATCGACAACCAGGTCTTCGGCCGAATAGCCCATGGCCGCGAGTCCACCGCCTACGCGGGTAATGTAACCGTGGTGATCGGCGCCCAGTATGTCGATCAGAAGATCAAAACCGCGTTCGCGCTTGTCGAAATGATAGGCGATGTCCGATGCGAAGTAAGTCTTGACGCCGTTGGCGCGCACAACAACACGGTCTTTCTCATCGCCGAACTCGGTTGCCCGAAACCACTTCGCACCGTCCTTTTCATACACCTTGCCACTTTTCTCGAGTGCGGCCAGAGCATCATCGATACGACCTTCGGTCGTCAGGCTCTGTTCAGAAAACCACTTGTCGAACGTCACACCGAATTCGGCGAGATCGTCCTCGATGTCTACACGAATCAACTCCAGAGATTGTTGCCGGAGTTTGTTAAACCCCTCATTTCCGAGTGACTCTTTCGCGTGCGCGATCAAGGCTTCGATGACCTCTTCCTTATCGCCGTCCGGCAGACCATCGAACAGATTGTTGGCGATAACGATGCCGTCGGTGTCGATCTCGCTGGCAATGTCGCGGATATAATCGCCGCGGTAGCCGGCCTCGGGAAACGCGATCTCCGTGCCTTGCGATTCGAGCCAGCGCAGGTAAACACTGACACCAAGAATATCCATTTGGCGGCCAGCATCATTGACGTAGTACTCGCGCTCGACCGGGTAGCCGGCGGCCTCGAGCAGGTTTCCGACGGTTGCGCCGAATGCGGCGAGCCGACCATGCCCCACGTGCAGTGGCCCGGTGGGATTGGCGGATACGAATTCGAGCAGGATTCGGGGTCGCTCCCGCGCTTCCTGCCGTCCGTAGCACACGCCCTGGTCGAGAATGGTGCCAAGCTCGCCGTGGAAGGCTGTCGCGCTCAGGTGAAAGTTGATGAAACCGGGACCCGCGATATCAACGCCGTCGAGTTGCGCGTTACTCGCAATGTTCTCAATGATCTTCGCGGCGATATCCCGCGGACTCATGCGGGCAGGTTTGGCCAGCCGCATAGCGATATTGCTGGCGAAGTCACCATGACTGGGGTCACGCGTGCGCTCGATTGTGCTTTCGACGGGCAGGTCCGACACCACGTCGGCGAGCTCGGGCAGCTCGGCCAGTGCATTGGTGAGAATTTGGGAGACTATAGATTTCATTTGATTTCGCCCGCAGGGGCAGGCTCCAACAGGACGCGCAATTCTACTAGAACAGTTCGATGGGATCGACGTCGATCGACCAACGCACTTTGCGCGCCGCAGGCTCGGCCTCCAGGGCCGGCCTCAGATCCGCGAGAACGGTATGCAGGCCCTTCCTGTCTGAGCTCTGCAGCAGCAGCTGGGCCCGGTAGCGGCCGGCTCGGCGGGCCATTGGTGCATCGACGGGACCCAGCACGCGCAGATATTCCTGTTGCCGGGCCTCAATGCGCTGTTTCGCCACGTCCAGGAACGCATGTGCGTCGTTCTTCGAGTGCGCGGCTGATCGGATCAGCGCCAGCCAGGTGAATGGCGGCCAGCGTGTTTCCTCACGCTCGGAGAGAGCATCTCCCGCAATCTGCGCGTAGCCACCCTCGACCAGGCAGGGCCAGAACGGATTCTCGGGGAATGCGGTCTGGATGATCACCTCACCCTGCCGGGACTCCCGGCCCGCTCGTCCCGCGACCTGGATGATTGACTGGGCCATGCGCTCTGCAGATCGAAAATCAGTGCCGAATAAACCCTGGTCCGCGTTGACGACACCAACAAGGGTCAGTTTCGGAAAGTGATGGCCTTTCGAAAGCATCTGCGTACCGACAAGAATGTCAGCGTCACCCTTGGCCGCCTTTTCCAGCGCCTCTCCAATGGCGCCGCGCCGCTGCATGCTGTCGCTGTCGATTCGATCGATCCGTCGTCCGGGGAAATGTTCGCGCAGTGCGTCCTCGAGCCTTTCGGTACCTTCACCGAGCGGTCGGACGACCGCTCCGCACTCGGAACAGGACTCGTCGAGTGGTCGGGACGCGCCACAATGGTGGCATCGCAGAACCCTGTCGCGTGCGTGAACTGTCATGCGCGAGTCGCAGCGAGCGCATTCCGCGATGTGTCCGCAGCTGGCACAGATGAGTGTTGGCGCGAATCCACGACGATTAAGAAAAATCAGCGCCTGCCCATCGTTGCCGAGATGTGATCGAATTGCCTTGATCAGTGGCTCACTAAGGCCGTCGTTGGCGGGCGCACGTGTCAGGTCGACAAGCCGAAACTCCGGCGGGCTTGCGCCACCCGCTCGCACGGGCAGCTCGAGTCGAATGAAATTTCCAGTGCGACAATGCTGCAGCACCTCGAGCGTGGGCGTTGCGGATCCGAGAATAATGGGTATGTCGTGGCGCTTCGCTCGGGCAATCGCGAGGTCTCTGGCGGAATAGCGCAGTCCCTCCTGTTGTTTGAAAGAATGATCGTGTTCTTCGTCAATCACGATCAGCCCGACGTCGGGCATCGGCGTAAAGACAGCGGAACGCGTGCCAACGACGAGCTTCGCCGCGCCGGACCGGGCGCTGCGCCAACTCGAAAGGCGTGCCCTATCTGTCAGGTTGGAGTGCAAGACCGCTGGAGCTACACCTAGTCGACTTGAGAGACGCTTCACGAGTTGCGGAGTAAGCCCAATTTCGGGGACCAGGATCAATACCTGCTTACCCGCGTCGAGCACATTGCGCATGAGCTGCAGGTAAACTTCAGTCTTGCCGCTGCCGGTGACACCGTCGAGCAGGTAGGCGGCAAAACCGGATCCGGCGCGAATGGTCTCCAGCGCTTGCTGCTGGTCCGGGTTCAGGTTGGGACCTGGTTCGGCCTCTGCAACTGTCGCGAACTCGGGTTCTTCGCCAATGGCGTCGAAGCTCGATGCATAGCCTTTCTCGAACAGGCCTTTTGCTGCCCGTCGCCATGTCGGCAGGTGTTCGCTGAGCGTGTCGGTATCAATGCCGTTGCCGCCGGCATCGATCAGAGTCTCAAGTAGCTCCGCCTGTTTGGGTGCGCGCCTCGCCAGAGTCTCAATGTCGGCGGACGTGCCTGCATCGCTAATTGCCACAAAGGTCTGGGTTGGGTGCAACGCTTTACCCTGACGCAGCAGGGTGGGAAGTGCGGTTGCGACGACCTCACCAATGGGATGGTGGTAATAGTCGCTCGTAAAGCGAATGAGCCAGAGGTCGTCTGTGGACAACAGTGGCTCATCATCAAGCGTGGCGACCGAGTGGCGGATCTTCGCGACCGGTATGTCACTCGTGGTCGCCTCTGCCATGACGATGCCAACCTGCTGACGGCGGCCGAACGGGACCAGCACCCGGCTGCCCGATTGCGCGGCGGGCCCCCCGGAGGCTGGCAGGTAGTCGAACTCGCGCGACAAAGGCACGCTGACGGCGACTTTCAGGATGCGTGGGTTGGTCACAGAGTCAATTTGACATAATCAATAGTGTTCTGTGTCAACCGGCTGGCTGACACGGCGTTAAACAAGTGTGACACGGTAGATCACCTCGTGGCTGAGTCAAGAGGACAGCAAAAGATGGTAATCGACATGGAGTCGTACCCATGAGCACCTGCACTGGTGTTTTTGCGGTATCTTGCATCCGCGAGCAACGGACGGGAGCAAAGGCGCTGCAACGTGAACGGCAACTCAACCAGTTCCTCACCGAAGTGGAGCGGCGCGCCTTGCGTATTGCCGAAATCGCAGTCCGCGACCGCGACGAGGCGCTCGATCTCGTACAGGATGCGATGATTAAGCTGGCGCGCAACTATGCCGAGCGGCCCGAGGGTGAATGGGCGCCGCTTTTTTACCGCATCCTGCAGAATGGGGTGCGCGACTGGCATCGTCGCCAAAAGGTCAAAAATCGTGTCATGGTGTGGTTCGGGCGAGGCGCTTCGGGTGAGGATGACTATGACGTCACCGCCAATGCGCCGGACCTTGCGGGACGCTCGCCGGATGTCGAGTTGCAGACGCACGAAGCAATGCAGCGCCTGGAAGTCTCGGTACACGAGTTACCTGGCAGGCAGCGCGAAGCATTCATGCTGCGCACATTTGAAGGGCTTGATGTGGCCGGAACGGCCGTTGCAATGGGGTGCAGCGAGGGCAGCGTCAAGACGCATTATTCCCGGGCCGTACACAGGCTGCGGGAGAAGTTGGGAGATCACTGGCAATGAATGATCCAGGAAAAAACGAGCAAATCGAGGACCGTGCGAAAACGCTATTCGATGACAGTGTCGAGCGGCTCGATGCCGCCACGTTGTCACGACTCAACCAGGGCCGGCACAAGGCAATGGATGAGTTGCGGCACGCCGAGAACACCGTTAGTTGGGGCCGATGGCTGCCGGCAGCCGGTGTTGCAGCGGTGGCAGTTGTGACCATCATGGTCATGCGCGGGCCTGTCGATGTCACTGACGGTCCCGTAACGGCGTCCGACTTCGAGATGTTGATTGAGGCGGACAGTCTCGAGATGTTTGAGGATCTCGAGTTTTACAGTTTGCTCGACGAGGTGGATCCGGAAACGAACGGTAATGTCGGCTAGTAAGGTAGCTCTTGTCGGAGCCTTTCTGCTGGTATGCGGTGTCGTGTTTGCCGCCGATGAAGAAACACCCGACCCGGAGTTCCTGGAGTACCTGGGCCTCTGGGAGGAATCGGATGAGGACTGGCTGATTTTTGATGAGCCGGTGACCGCCGAAACAGATGAGCGGAGCGATCCCGCGCCCGAAGGCGAAGAGTCGACGGAGAAGACAGATGAAAGCTAAGATTTTGCTGACACTTGCGTTACTGATGTTTGCAGCCTGTGCGGCCGCGGATGATGCGAGTGTTGCCTGGGCCGACCTCAATGAGGATCAGCAGCAGGTGCTGAGCCGCTTCGCCGAGAACTGGGATAACCTCGATGCGGAACGGCAGGCAAGACTGTCGAAGGGTGCTAATCGCTGGGCCCGAATGACTCCGGAACAGCGCGATGCTGCGCAGAACCGCTTCCAGCAGTGGCGTGACCTGCCGCCGGACCGTAAAGACCAGATTCGAGATGGTTACCGGCAGTTCAGTGATATGTCGCCTGCCGAACAGCGGCGTGTCAAAGACAATTACCGTCGATTCCAGCGCATGCCGCCCGAGCGCCGACAGCAACTGCGCGATCGCATGCGCGATATGACGCCGGAACAGCGCAAGCGCCTTCGCGAACGCGCGACTGACCGGCCTCGTACACCGAAACGCGATTAGCTGCAGGAGCCACCCCGCGGGCCCCCGATGTAGGTAATTCTCCCCAATCGACCCGGCATACCGTTATTGGTAGAGTACGCCGGTCCTGAGGGAGGCTAAGCAATGAAAATCGGTGTTCCGAGAGAGATTCACGCAGGTGAACAGCGCGTCGCAACGACCCCTGATGTCGCATCTCAATTGATCAAACTGGGCTACAGCGTGGCGGTTGAGAAAGACGCTGGTGCTGCTGCGAAATTCTCAAACAGCGCCTACGAAGAGGCGGGCTGCGAAGTACTCGCGTCTGCTGATGCGGTTTGGGAACAGTCCGACATTATCTTCAAGGTGCGCGCACCTGAGGGTGGTGAGGAAGGCAAGTTGCGTGCTGACCAGACATTGATCAGCTTCCTCGCGCCCGGACAGAACCCCGAGCTGCTCAAGCAGCTGACCGAAAGTGGTGGCACAGCCCTGTCAATGGATAGCGTGCCGCGCATTTCGCGGGCGCAGAAAATGGATGCGCTGAGCTCGATGGCCAATATCGC
>WTCH01000184.1 GCA_013138675.1 Woeseiaceae bacterium
GTGGTGTTGCATTGATTCGTGCGGTTGCCGCGATTGCCAAGCTTACCGGGGACAATGATGACCAGAACGTCGGCATCGGCATTCTAAAGCGTGCGGTCGAAGAGCCGCTGCGTCAGATCGTCCGCAATGCAGGTGGTGACGCAAGCGTAGTCCTGAACGCTGTTGCCGAAGGCAAGGGTAACTACGGTTACAACGCTGCGACCGGCGACTACGTGGACATGATCGCAGAAGGTATTCTGGATCCGACCCTGGTCACGCGTCACGCGCTGCAAAACGCTGCCTCCGTCTCGGGCCTTTTGCTGACGACCGAAGCGATGGTCGCCGACAAGCCGCAGGACGACGCCGGTGCCCCGGCCATGCCGGACATGGGTGGCATGGGCGGCATGGGCGGTATGGGCGGCATGATGTAAGCCATCGTCCAAAAATCTGTAGGAGCGGCTTTAGCCGCGACATGAAGAAGCCCGGCGATGCCGGGCTTTTTTTGTTAGAGGGAGTCCAAATCGGTATTTCCGAACTATACTCAGTCTAACGCTCGTGGGCGTTCCACGATTTGAGGGGGAAATCATGAACAAATCACTACGGTTCAGGCCGTCGGCTATCTGTACGGCCGTTGCCATTACTTTGGCGCTAACCAGTCCAGCCGCTTTTTCTCAGGATACTGAAGAAGAGTTGCTCGAGGAGGTCATCACTACCGGTACACGCAAGGAAGGCTTGTCACCGACCGAAACGATGTCACCGGTCGACGTGCTGTCAGGAACATCCTTGAGCAACCAGGCAACCTTTGACATGACCGATGGCCTCACCAAGGTTACGCCATCTTTGAATACTCAGCGCTTTCCGATCGCTGACGGCACGGCTTTCATCCGGCCGGTGACGCTCAGGCATCTCTCGCCTGACCATACGCTGGTCCTGGTCAATGGCACTCGTCGTCACCGTTCACCGCTGGTCAATCTGCAGCTTTCGCCACTGGGTACCGTGAATACTGGCTCGCAAGCAGTCGACTTTTCGGCCATTCCGGCACTGGCCGTTCAACGAGTTGAAATTCTGCGCGATGGCGCGTCGGCACAGTATGGCTCGGACGCCATCGCTGGTGTCGTCAACGTCATACTCAAGGACTATAACGAAGGATTCACGGTCGCCGCACAGACCGGCGAGTACTTCGAGGGTGACGGCGCACGCACAAGCATCGCTGCCAATGGTGGATTCAGTCTCGGTAGCAGCGGCTTCATCAACGCCACTATTGAGTATTCAACGGCAGACCAGACGTCCCGCGGCATTCAGCGCTACGATTGCCAGGATGTTATTGACCAGGTCGGCGCCAGTGAAACGCCGTTCAACGGTCTTTGCCAGCGCTGGGGTGATCCCGATGTCGAAACGCTGAAGTTGTTTGTCAATCTTGGCGTGGACATCAACGATACAACCGAGTTCTTTGCCAACGTCAGCTATTCGGACAACGAGACGCGATCAGACTTCTTCTATCGCAACCCGGTCATCCTGGATCCGGCGGCTTCGACGGCTGGCTCAGGTCGTTCGACATTGATCGTGGACGCCAACAGCGACTTCGTTCCTGATCCGGCGCCGCAGTCACTTGTTGACGCCATTGTCGCGGGCGGCGGTGATCCGAACACGTACCTTACAGCCGACCCTGACCTGGTCACGAACCCGAGCGGTTTCGTATTGCTGAACCCGATCTACACGCAGTTTCCAGGCGGCTACAACCCGGACTTTGGCGCCGACATCAGCGACTACGCGGTCGTGGCCGGTGTTCGAGGCGAGATGGGTAGTGGAATGACCTGGGACGTACGCGGTCGTATCGCGGAAAGCGAGGCAGTCTACATACTCGGTGAAACGATCAATCCGAGCCTTGGTTCCGGTTCGCCGACGGATTTCAAGCCCGGTGGACTGACGCAAGAAGAATCGGCCTTAACGGTCGACTTCGTCATGCCGATGGACAATATCAACCTCGCGTTTGGTGCGGAATTCAGGCAGGAAACGTACAAGATCAAAGCCGGGGATCCGGCGTCGATCGAGGCCGGGCCAACCACAGCGTTCTTTGGTGTTGGCTCCGACGGTTTTCAGGGGTTCCCGAACGAATCTGCTGGCAGCTTTGACAGTGACAGCATTGGCGCATACGTCGACCTTGAGATGGATGTCAGCGATCGATTCTCGCTTGGTGCTGCCGCTCGTTTCGAGGACTACGACGAGTTTGGCAACACCTTCAACTGGAAGCTGTCCGGTCGCTTCGAGATATCTGACAGGGCTGCATTGCGCGCAACGGTAAGCACGGGTTTCCGCGCACCGACGCCAGGACAGGTCAACACGCTTAACGTGACGACATCGTCTGATTCCTCGGGCAACCTGATTCCTTTCGGGACGTATCCGGTCGACCATCCAATTGCGCTGGCTCTCGGGTCGACGCCGCTGGATCCGGAGGAGTCGACGAGCTTCACGATCGGTGCCGTATTCCAGCCGCTCGACAACCTCGCGATTACGCTCGACTACTATGACATCCAGATCGAGGATCGCCTGACCATTCTTGAGAACGAGATCGGGCCGGTCGAAGTGGCGTTGCTGACAGCGGCCGGTATTCCAAATGCGGCACTGCTGAATGGCAGCACGGCGAACTACTTCGTGAATGGTTTCGAGTCGAATATTCAGGGTGTCGATCTTGCGTTGACCGTTGATTTCGAAATCGGCGGTGGCGACCTCATTGTCGACCTGCGTCACAACTGGAATGAGCAGGAGGTAAAGAACGTCACGCCGAGCACGCTCAACGCGTCGACCGTGGCCGACCTGGAGAACCAGGTGCCGAACAACCGCACCTTGCTGACCTTCAACTACCAGACAGGTGGCATGTTTGGTGGCTTCCTGCGTTTGAACAACTTTGGCGGCTGGGGCGACTCCGGCGGGCAGATTGCGGCGCCGGATGCATCAGAATTCGTCAAGTACGGCGGCGAGATTCTGGTCGATCTTGAGGCCCAGTTCCGGTTCAACGATATGTTCTCAGTCGCCGTTGGTGGCGAGAATGTCTTTGATGTCGAGCCAGAGAATGATGGCCACTTCGTGGCTGGCTTGCTGGGCGTCAACACGGCACTGACATCACCGTTCGGTAATAATGGTGGTTTCTGGTACGTGCGGCTTCAGGCTGACTTCTAGTAGGAGCGCTGCTGGCCAGCGCGACCGCCTGTCGCGGCGACTAGCGCCGCTCCTACAGGCGACAAGAGTCCGGCTTCGGCCGGGCTTTTTTTGTGGTTTCGCATCACGAGGATCAAGTCTGTATTTGTACCGATTCAGCAAACGGCAGAAGGTTGAAACAATTGCCTTGCAGTGAAATGGAACCGGAAGAAAAGTGGACTGAGTTATGCGCATGGAGGTGCTGGACCACCTCTTCTGGGCCTGACTATGAGTGGCGTTCTCGACAACGCCGCTGAGAACTGGCCGGACCAGGATGCAGTGGTCGTGGCCGATCAGGGTGTGCGCTGGAGCTGGGAGGAGCTTCGTCAACGTGCCCGGAAACTGGCCGCCGGCCTGCTGGCGACCGGCCTCGAACCCGGTGATCGATTAGGAATGCTGGCGCCCAATCGCGCCGAATGGCTTTTGGCCCAGTTCGGCAGCGCTTACGCCGGTCTCATCCTCGTCAACATCAATCCCGCCTATCGGCTGTCCGAACTCGAATACGCACTCAACAAGGTCGGTTGCCGCGGCCTGATTACCGAAACCCGATTCAAGAGCAGCGATTACATCGAGATGATGCAGACGCTGTACCCCGATCGTGTGCCGGAGCTGCGAACGCTCATACACCTGGGTGACGAAGACATACCCGACATGCTCCGCCTGGATCACGTCATGGAGCTTGCCGACGATAAGTCGCTGCAGACACTCGATGCCATCGCGCAACGGGCCGACTTCGATGCGCCGATAAACATTCAGTTCACGAGCGGCACCACCGGGGCACCAAAAGCGGCCACATTGACGCACCACAACATGATCAACAACGCTGCCATGTCAGCCGCAATACTCAAGTTCACCGAGAAAGACCGGCTGTGTATTCCGGTGCCGATGTACCACTGCTTTGCGATGGTGCTTGGGACCCTGTTGTGCGCAACGAGCGGAGCCACCGTGGTGTTCCCGGGCGCTGCGTTTGAAGCGAAGGCAACGATGCAGGCAATCGAAGACGAGGCCTGTACGGCACTGCACGGTGTGCCGACGATGTTCATCGCCATGCTCGACGACCCGGATTTCGAAAAATATGATCTGAGATCATTGCGAACCGGAATCATGGCGGGAGCGCCATGCCCGATCGAACTCATGCGCCAGGTCATCGACGACATGCACATGAGTGAAATCACGATCGGCTACGGCATGACCGAGACGGGGCCGCTTTCGACGCAGACATCCCCGGATGACCCGATCGACCTGCGCGTCGGAACCGTTGGCCGGGTTTTGCCGCACACCGAGGTGAAAATCGTCGACGAGAATGATCAGATTGTCGCGTTAAGCGAGCCTGGCGAGCTGTGCGTGCGTGGCTACAACGTGATGCTCGGTTACTGGGGCGATGGCGATCAAGGCGAGTGGATGCACACCGGGGACATCGCGACGATGGATGAAGACGCCTATGTGCGCATCGTCGGTCGCAGCAAGGACATGTTGATACGCGGTGGAGAGAACGTCTATCCGCGTGAAATCGAAGACTTTCTCTACACCAATCCGAAAATTGACCAGGTCGAAGTCGTCGGCGTGCCGGACGAAAAATTCGGCGAGGAAATCGCCGCCTGCATAAAGCTGGCTGAGGGCGAACAGGCAACCGTAGACGAAATCCGCGATTTTTGTCGCGGTGAACTATCGCACTTCAAGATTCCTCGTTACGTTCTCTTCGTCGATGAATTCCCGATGACGGTCACCGGCAAGGTACAGAAATTCATACTGCGCGAGCAAATAGCTAATGAACTCGAGCAAACCAGTAGAACATTACAACCCATGGGAGCAGTGAGATGACTACATCCGCGTTTCGTTTCTGTGATGATCTTGGTCCCAAGAGCATCCTGCATATGTACGAGCCGGCGATCGGCCTCAAAGCGATAGCCGTCGTTGACAACACAGCGGCCGGCACCGCCATTGGCGGCGTGCGCATGGCTCCCGACGTATCCCTGGATGAGTGTTTCCGGTTGGCGCGCGGCATGACGCTCAAGAATGCCGCGGCAGGTCTCCCGCATGGCGGCGGCAAATCGGTCATCTTCGGTGATCCAACGATGGAGCCGTCCAGCAAGGAGCAGCTAATCCGCGCCTTTGCACGGGGCGTTAGGCAACTAACGGATTACATTCCCGGACCCGACATGGGCACCAACGAAGCTGCCATGGCGCTTGTCAGGGACGAGGGCGGACGGAGTATCGGGCTGCCGAAAGTCCTTGGTGGAATCCCGTTGGACGAAATAGGAGCAACCGCCTACGGCGTTGTTGCCAGTGCGGACGTTGCCAAAGACCAACTGGGCATCGACCTCAAAGGCGCGCGCATCGCAATGCAGGGGTTTGGCGCGGTTGGCAAGCATGCCGCCCGCTTCTTTGCAGAGCGTGGATCCATACTGGTTGCTGCGGCCGATTACAGCGGAGCGGTGTACGATGCGGGCGGTCTCGATATCGAGGCCCTGACCAGCCACGTCGAAGCAGGGGGCCGCATCGCCGATTTCGAAGGCGGCGAGCGGCTGCAACGTGAAGCAATCATAAGTGTCGATTGCGACATCCTGGTTCCGGCGGCAAGGCCGGACGTCGTTCGTGCCGACAACCAGGCGACGGTCAAGGCAAAACTCATCGTTCCTGGCGCCAACATCGGTATCACCGAACGGGCAGAAGCCATGCTGCACCGTCGCGGCGTGCTCTGCGTACCGGACTTCATCGCCAATGCCGGCGGCGTTATTTGCGGTGCTGTTGAGTTAGCCGGCGGTACCGAGGCACAGGTCTTCCCGATGATCGATGAGAAGATCCGTGGCAACACGGCCGAAGTACTGGAGCGCATGAAGCACGAGCGAATCTTGCCGCGCGAGGCTGCCGTGGCAATGGCAAGGGAGCGGCTGGACGAAGCGATGAAGTACCGGCGTTTCAGTTCCGCATGGTCGGTTCAGGCCCCAAAGCCCGATGTCGAACTGCGCGCCGTTAGCTGACACCATTTACCCACAACAGCTGGGGAGATTTCAATCCGGGGTTTCCCCAATGTTGCTCGTGGACGGGGGGGAATATATCTAGTGGGCTGGCAGAAAACTGCCAGTGCTAGAACGGGAAGGAGGAGTTCTTCGAGGACTCCCCACCGCGCTGCTGGATGGAGACGTTCTATCGCCATCAGCTTGGTTACGGAGAGCTCCTGTGAAAATCCAGGCGGCGGCACGCCACACCGTTAAAGTCGCGTAAGGCGAGAAACGGGTGTGACAGAACCGGGGCGACTGCGAGCCGCCCCGGTTTTTTATTGGCTGTGTGAAATGTAGGAGGGCCTTCAGGCCCGAACGGGTTTGCGGTAGCGTGTCCAGACTCGATAACCCAGGAGCACCGCAAGAATAATCGCATAGATCCACGCATCGCTCGTGTCTTTCTTGACCTGCCACCAGTAGTGCCACACGCCCAGCACGCCCACGGCGTAGACGCTGTAGTGCAGTTTGTCCCAGGCTTGTCGCATGCGCCGGCGCATGCCGTTGGTCGACGTCACGGCCATCACCGTTAGCAACAGCAGTGCTGCAAAGCCGATCGTAATAAATGGTCGCTCAGTCAGATCTTCAAAAATGGCAGCCCATTGAAATGCCGGGTCAACTGCCAGCCCGCGATCGAGCAGTAGCCAGGTCAAAAAATGCATGAGGGCATAGAAAAACGTGAATAACCCCAGCATACGCCGGAAACGAGTCAGCCAGTTCCAGCCTGTAATCTGGCGCAGTGGCGTGACGGACAGTGTGATCATGATCAGGCGTATTGCCCAGTTGCCGAATCGGTCGAGAATGTCTTCGACTGGATTCGCACTGAGTTGGCCCGTAATTCCAAACGCATCACCTACAACGAGCGCGGCGGGTAACAAGCACAACAGGAAGACCAGCGGCTTGCCGACAAACCGGACTTTTTGCAGGGTATTCACCTTCGACTAGAAGTTCTTGCGCAGATCGAGGCCGTCGTAAAGGTGGGCGACCTGTTCGCCATAGCCATTGAACATCCGGGTCGGTTTCCTCGGCGCAAACAAACCGCCGCCAATCGCGCGCTCACTTGCCTGGCTCCAGCGCGGATGGTTAACCTCAGGATTAACGTTGGCATAGAAGCCATACTCGTTCGCTGCTGCGATATTCCAGCTGACCGGCGGTTTTTCCTCGGTAAAGCTGATGCGAACGATGCCCTTGATGCCCTTGAAACCATACTTCCAGGGAACGACGAGCCGTATTGGTGCGCCGTTCTGGTTCGGCAGCGTTTCTCCATAGACTCCAACAGCGAGAATAGCCAGCGGGTTGGTTGCCTCGGCGATGGTGAGGCCCTCTTTGTAGGGCCATTCAAGTACCCGGCGTCGCTGACCTGGCATGCGCACCGGGTCATTGAGCGTTTCAAAGGCGACGTATTTGGCGCTCGATGTCGGCTGGAAATGCTTCACCACGTCGGCAAGCGATATCCCGACCCACGGAATAACCATCGACCACGCCTCGACACAGCGCATGCGGTAGATGCGCTCTTCGAGGTCGAACGGTTTCATGAAGTCTTCGAAGTGAAACGTCCCGGTCTTTTCGGCATGACCGTCGACTGTGATCGACCAGGGTCGCGATTCAAACTGCCCTGCGTTGCGGTAAGGGTCTTCCTTGCCCGTACCGAATTCGTAGTAGTTGTTGTAGGTCGTGACGTCTTCGTAGCTGTTGGGCGCCTCTATCGTGCTGAAAGCGCTCTTGCTGACATCCGGCAGCTTTGCCCGCTCGCCCTCCGGAATGACCGCGCCGAACGCTGTGCCCGCGAGCACTGACGCCCCGGCAATACTGCCGGCGCGAATGAAATCGCGCCGATTCAGGTAATTCTGCTCGCTTGTAATCTCAGACTGACGGATATCGGCAGGTTTGTTGATCAGCATCGTGGTTCCTCGACGGGCGTCAGCTCATATAGACCCGATCCAGGCCCTGAATATTGCACAAAATCCGGCCAACCGTAAGGACTGCTCTAGTCGCTCGGTTTCAGGGTGCGAGTCTGCAGCTGCAGATAGAGCGCGGCAGACAAACCGGATACGCCAAATAGCATCGACATTACGACAATCTGGTATTTGGCAGCTATCAGCGGCGAGATACCGGAGAGGATCTGGCCGGTCATCATTCCCGGCAGCGCTACGACGCCAACGGCAAACAGTGAGTTGATAATCGGGATCAGGGCGGCGCTAAACGCGATACGCCGGGCCTCGCTGACAGAGATCTTACGACTGACCTCCGACTCGAATCTTTCAGCCGCCAGGCTGACGGAGTTCATCGCACCGGCAAACACCATGCCGGCAAGGGGCACGACGTAGCGGGGGTTAAACCAGGGTTCGACAGCGATGACGACCTGGGTTACCAGCGCCAGAACCAGAATGCCGCCGACAGATATCGCGATCAGCGCATTTCGAAATACGTGTGTTTGTTTACGGGCAACGGGTCGGATGGCAATCCAGCTTGCGGTGATGAGCATCACGATCAGCACGGCACCGATGATGGCCGCATGTTCCGCTTCGAAGATGTAGACGAGCACATAGCCAATCAGCAACAGCTGAATCAGCATTCGCCCGGTCGCGTAAATTGCGGTGGCAGGGCCGGCAGACCAGCGCAGCATGATGACGATGACTGCCGCGACTGGTAGCAAGCCGAGCGCCAGGCCCTGCAGGGAAATTTCTTCGACCACGGTATGCACCTGTGAGGATGTTTGCGGATTTCAGTAAACTGTGCCCGATATGCGTAGCAATATCCTTATCATTTACTACGCCGCTACGGCTGTGTTCCTGACGCTGGACTTCGGCTTCGGCATCAACCTGCGCGCGGCGTTCCTCGAGAACACGCCCGGCCTGCGGCTCAGTTACTATGCTGTGCTGTTTGCCTGTTTTGCACTCATTATCTGGCGCCCGGGCTGGACGACGATCGTCGGGGTCGTCGAGTCGCTCGCCACAATAATTGCGCTGATCTTCAACATGGCGCTGCGCTCGATAGTTGTGACCGACGAAATGCTCGAGACTGGCACGGGCTTTATGACCATGCCCGAGATCGTCAACTTTATTATCGTAGGTGGGGCCGCGTATGTGTCGTATATGCACGGCGTACGATCCCTTGTAGGAGGGCCTTCAGGCCCGAAAAACCCGAACCACCTGTAGGAGGGCCTTTAGGCCCGAACTGCCCAATTTGGCCACGCCCTCAGTCACGTCGCGGCTGGCACCATTGCCGCATGACCCGTCGTTTTTCGCATGCGAAGGACCTCCGCAAAGGGCGGTACTCAGAGGAGAACAGGGCCTACTTTATTACGTCGTGCTGTCAAGGCCGAAAGAAGTTGTTCCTGTGTATTGAACCCGCCCTGATCGTAATGGAGGAGGTCCGCCTGCAAGAGGGCGGGGGCGACTGTACAAGTCTGGCACTGGTCGTCATGCCGGATCACATTTACTGGCTTGTTCAACTTGGTGCGGGAAGATCATTGCAGCAGATCATGAATTCCCTGAAGGGTCGATCTGCGTATCGAATCAACCTGGAACGATCCGGGAGACAACAAGTCTGGCAGGCTGGCTTTCATGACCATGCGATTCGACGTGAAGAGGATTTGGAATCTGCAGCACGCTATCTAATTCAAAACCCTGTTCGGACTGGCCTGGTCGAGCGATTAGATCAATACCCATTTTGGGAATCTGTATATCACGACAAAAGCCATCGGGCCTGAAGGCCCTCCTACAGGTCGGCCTCCATCTAGCGCGTTAGCCAGTCGACTAAGATCTGATTGACCTCGGTGGGCCTCTCCTGCTGGGTCCAGTGGCCGCAATTCAGACTATGAATCTCGAGATCCGGGACAAAAGGCTGCATTCCCTCGATATGTTCGGGTGATATCAGCACATCGTTCTCGGCGCCGATGAACAAGGTCGGCACGTTGACAACTTGTGGCACGCCCTCCATCGATTTCCAGTTGCGGCTCCAGTTGCGATACCAGTTGATGGGCCCGGTGAAGCCACTGCGTTCGAACGCGGATACGAAATAAGCGCGCTCCTCAGCGTTCAGTACCGGATCGCCGCTGGCCTCGGTTCTGGCAATTTTCTGTAGCAGGCTCAGAACGCGCTTTTCCGGCGGCAGCTTTTCAAATTCCGCACGATTGACCTGGTTTTTGCGCATGAGCATGTCGAAGAAATGACCGGTGTCTGCGGCGAACGCTTCATCGGCCTCAGCCGAGTCCTGGAAGTTGACGATGTAGAAGTCGTTGCCGAGCCTCTGTCGTGCCAATTCGATCGGGTCAGCCGGTGTGCGAGGCCAGAAAGGAATATTCAGCACCGCCATACGTTCGATGCGCTCGGGTTGAAGCAGCGCCATGTGCCACAGGACCAGGGCGCCCCAGTCATGGCCAACGAACGTTGCACGCTCTAGCTCCAGGGCATCGAGCAATCCGCACAGGTCGGCTATCAGTTCCTGAATGCGATAGTCCTCGACGTCCGGTGGCGCGTCAGTCTTGCCGTAGCCGCGCTGGTCCGGTGCTATCGCCCGGCAGCCAGCCGCAGCAATGGCGGGCAATTGGAAGCGCCACGAGAAGGCGAGTTCGGGAAAGCCGTGCACGAAGATGATGGGCTCGCCGTCGCCCTGCTCGTGAACGGCCATGCGAATGCCGTTGGTGTCGATGAAGTGCGGTTTGGGGAACATTTCGGGGTATTCTCACAAAATGCGCGACAGGTTGCTGAAACTTCGTGAAGAGCTACAGGCTATGGCGGCCATCGGTGACGAATCCGCTGCGGTGGTCGAACTCGACCAGTCCAAAGTCGGCCGGCTGTCGCGCATGGATGCCATGCAGGCTCAGGCCATGGCGAAAGCGTCGGGGCAGCGGCGTGAGGCGATGCTCCGAAACATCGAGGCGGCGCTGAAGCGAATCGACGATGGTGAGTATGGTCGGTGCCGGGCGTGCGACGAGCCCATCAATCCGAAGCGGCTCGAATTTGATCCTACTGCCCTGAGGTGTATCGAGTGCGAGAGCAAACGCGAGGGTTCATAGATTTCGCTTGTAATTACGGTCACTTACAGCTAATTTCCCTCGCAAGACGCTGATGGGGACGAACAAGCGGGCGAATCAGGCCAAAGCGACCGGGAGATAGTGCGAGCCCCGGGCCGAAATCCGCTGAATATCACCCCGGAGTCGCTGCCCGAAAGATTACGAGTAGGCGTAGCCGGCTGGCCCCCGAAACGGGCGACGGGTCACAAGACCCATAAGGCGACAGCCGCGAGGGTGTCGTAAAACCGGGTGGTACCGCGAATTTTGAAGAATCGCCCCGGACGCATTTGATGCGCCCGGGGCGTTTTTGTATGGAGAGATTGGTTTGACGTTTAAGGAAATCACAGGCCGCTACGACGGACCAGCGCTCGAGAACGAGGTGCTGGAGTTCTGGCGTGAGCACGATACGTTTGCGAAGACGCTGCATCAGAACGAGGGCGGGCCGCAGTTCAGTTTCAATGAAGGTCCACCGACAGCGAATGGCAAGCCGGGTATTCACCACGTGCTTGCACGCAGCTTTAAGGACGCGTTCCCGCGCTACAAAACGATGCGTGGCTATTACGTGCCGAGAAAAGCCGGTTGGGATACGCACGGCCTGCCCGTTGAGCACGAGATCGAAAAAGAGCTTGGCATCTTCGACAAGAAAGAAATCGAGGAGAAGGTCGGTATCGCCGAGTTCAACAAGCGCTGCCGTGACTCGGTCATGCGCTACATCGGCGACTGGGAGAAGATGACCGAGCGCATGGGTTTCTGGGTCAATCTCGACGAGGCCTACTACACGCTCAACAACACCTATATCGAATCCGTCTGGTACCTCTTAAGGGACATCTGGGACAAGGACCTGATCTACCGCGGCTACAAGGTCGTTCCGTACGATCCGCGCATCGGCGCCACGCTGTCATCGCACGAAGTCGCACAGGGGTACCAGGATACCGAGGATCCTTCGGTAACCATCCGCTTCCGGGTCGTGGGCGAGGACAACACGTCGATCCTTGTCTGGACGACAACTCCCTGGACGCTGCCGTCCAACCTGGCCCTCGCTGTGGGTGCGGACATCGACTACAGCTACTGTGAAGTTGACGGCGAGTCCTTGATCGTTGCCGAAGCGTTGCGCGAATCTGTCATGCGCGACCTGGAACACACGGTCACCAGGACCGTCAAAGGTAGCGAACTGCTTGGCACGCGCTATGAACGCCTGTTCGACTATCTCGAGGTGGATTCCGAGGCCGCGTTCCAGGTCTATGCGGCCGACTTTGTGAGCACCGAAAGCGGTACCGGCGTCGTTCACACGGCACCTGCGTACGGCGTTGATGACCTGGCATTCGGACAAGCGAACGGGTTGCCGGTCGTGCACGGGGTTGGTCTCGACGGGCTTTTCCTCGACAAAGTTGAGCCGGTCGCAGGCATGTTCTTCAAGGACGCCGACAAACCGCTGATCCGGATTCTAAAAGACCGTGGACTCATGTTCCGCTCCGAGCGAATCACTCACAGCTATCCGTTTGGCTGGCGCACCAAAGATCCGATCATCTACTACGCCAAGAACGCCTGGTACATTCGGACATCGAAGTTTCGCGAACGCATGGTCGAACTCAACAACACCATCAAATGGGTGCCCGAACACATTCGCGAAGGCCGCTTTGGCAACTGGCTGGAAAACAACATTGACTGGGCGCTGTCGCGTGAGCGCTTCTGGGGCACTCCATTACCCGTCTGGACCACTGACGATGGCGACTACCATTGCATCGGCAGTGTCGCGGAACTCGAAGAGCTAACAGGCGATGAACTGAGCGAACTCGACTTGCATCGACCCGCGATCGACGACATCACGTTCGAGAAGGACGGCAAGACATGGCGGCGCGTCCCCGAAGTGATCGACTGCTGGTTTGATTCCGGTGCCATGTCCTATGCGCAGTGGCATTACCCGTTCGACAACAAGGACACGTTCGATACGCATTTTCCGGCAGACTTTATCTGCGAAGCTATCGACCAGACGCGTGGCTGGTTTTACTCGCTGCACGCGATCGCAACCCTCGTGTCCGACAGCGTCGCCTACAAGAATTGCATTTGCCTGAGCCACATTGTCGACAAAGACGGCAAGAAGATGTCGAAGTCGCTCGGCAACATCGTTAATCCGTACGACGTTTTCGATACGGTCGGTGCCGACGCACTGCGCTGGTACTTCCTCGCGCGTCTGTCGCCCGACGTGCAAAAACGAATCTCGGTCGACATCGTTGCCGATGTCGCGAGTTCGTTCATCAATACGTTCTGGAATACGTATGGCTTCTTCGTGCTGTATGCGCGTCTCGACAATGTCGATTTGCAGCGCCACGTACCCGCCGAAGAACGGCCCGAAATAGACCGCTGGGCACTGGCACTGCTGCACAAAACAATTACCAACTGCACAGAGGCGATGGACGACTACGACGCCAAGAGGGCAGGTGAGGCGATCGAGTCATTCGTTGACCAGCTCAGCAACTGGTACGTACGGCGAAATCGGCGGCGCTTCTGGAAATCGACAGACCCCGAAGACAAGCACATCGCGTACCTGACGCTCTACGAGTGCCTGACCGGTGTGACCGAGCTCATGGCTCCGTTCGTGCCGTTTCTCGCCGAGACTGTCTATCAGAACCTCGTCCGCGAGGTGAATGCGGGCGCGCCAGAGAGTGTTCACATGTCACGTTGGCCCGAGGCAGACCCCTCATGGCGTAATGACGATTTGTTGCACGACGTCGGTGTGGTGCAGAAGGTTGTGGATCTGGGTCGGGCGGCCCGAGGGCAGTCGGGTGTCAGGACCCGTCAGCCGATGTCACGGTTACTGGTACGCGCGCCAACTGACGAGGCACGCGCCGCACTGGAAGGTCACAAGGAGCAGATTCTCGAGGAGCTCAACGTCAAGGCCATCGAATTCATCGCTCGCGATGCGAGCCATATGACCTACCGGATCCGGCCCAATATGCCTGCGCTCGGCAAACGTGGTTACGGCAAGCTCATCCCGGCGCTCAAGAGCTGGCTGGAGAACGAGGCAGATGGTGCGGAGATTGCGCGAGCCACGACACGTGGGGAGCGTTATACGGTGCCGATGATTGATGAACCTTTGGAGCCTGAGGACTTTCTCGTTGAAACGGAGGCGGCTGAAGGCTATGCCTGCGCTGAGGACTCGGGTTACCTGACCGAGCTCGACACGTCCCTGACGGACGAACTCGTCAACGAGGGCATCGCCAGGGAGATCGTGCGTTCAGTACAGGATGCGCGCAAGCAGGCTGGCCTCGAGGTCTCTGACCGGATTCTGCTCGGTGTGTCAGGCTCTGAAGGCATTAGCGCGGCGCTCGCTGAGCACCGAGATTATGTAATGGCCGAGACGCTGGCCACCGAATGGGCAGTCGGCCAGCCGGATGCCCTGTTCTCGATCGATCGTGAGCTCGGCGAAGAAAACTGGACGGTGGAATTCAAAAAGGTATAGGGAATTGCCCGGACTTGCGCGCGCTTTGCGATGTCTGCTATAAAAACCAGACGCAGGTAACTGAAAGATCGAGAATAAGAAGGGATTCCCCGGCTGAGAGGACCGGTAAAACAGGAAGTTTTTCTCTAAAGCGTAATGAAGCCGCTCAGTTTTAAAAAAAGCGGTCTAACAAAAACGAAAACGCTGGAGTGGAAATGTCGTACCACGTGGACCGCTTTTACGCCGCTGTGTCGGTGCTGTCTGGCCATGGCCATATAAAACAGAGACTTATCAAAGCCTACGAAGAAAATCTCGGGGCAATCAGTGAAGACGAATTGCCCATCGCGCTCAATCAGCCGTTTTCGGATCTCAGACACCAGATGAATCGGGTCACGCCACTGAATGGCGAAGGGTCGATCTGCGCATCGGTGCGCAAGATGTCGGTCGAGGAGGCCGCTGAGTGCGCAACTTTGATCGTTTCGCTCTACGGTGAGATATCCCGGCTCGGCGACAGCGGCCAGGAAATGCTGCCGCTGGACGGCAAAGACCCGAAAGTTGTGCCGCCGTTTCTCGTTAAGTCGAATTGACCGGATAATAGACGTAAGTCAGTAGCTCAGATTCCGGCACCTTGGTCGGGTCACTGACGTAGGACTCCCAGGCATCTCCCGCCCGCTCGAGCCCGAGCGCCGCCAGGTAAGCGGCTATCTTCCGGTGTGTCGCGCCGAGCGTACGATAGGAGCCAATGTGCCGCACCCGAATGACGTCCCCGGCATAGGTCTGCCCGATTTTGACCAATGCGCCGTCCCGCAGCGTGGCATCGGTCACACCGCGCACAGGAATGGCAGCGTCGAACAACAGCTCCGAGCCGCTGAATGAGCGCGTAATCGAGAGCGGAGCACCCGCCTCGTTGAGCCCATTCTCATCAATAAAGCTCAGGATTTCGAAATACGCGTCGCCCATGGCCTCGGAAATTGCTGCCGGCTCCGGAATCGACGCGGTCGACAGGTACGCGATTTCGGCCGCCTGTACGACGAGTTGTTCGATCGCGAGGTCACTAAAATCCGCGCTGGGCAGGGTTTCGGCAAATTCCTTAAGCTTGGCAAGACCGGCGGTGTAGTCGCGCCGCACTACGCCCGCAAACACGAGCCCGAAATAGCGCCCTACGACATTGAAACCGTAATCTGTCTCGAAACGCCAGGAGACCATGGTCGTGCCGCCGCTGCCGGACAGGTCGAACCACGTTCGTGCCTCGCCGGCCTCACCCGGGTTGATCGACGTTGCGACGTGTTCGTGTGCGCGGCTTTCGGTAATGATCTGAGTGCCAGTGCCAATGATCGCGCCATCCCAGGTCATAGTTGCACCGACGCCACGCGGAGGGCCTGAGTGAACGATACGGGCGTTCGGGTCGGTGTCCAGCCACGGCGTCCACAGGGCGACACGGCGAAAGTCATTGACGAGCGCGAATACGGAGGCGGGGTGTGCTTCTATCTTCGTCTCGACGTCGATTCGCGCATAGCGCGGCAGTGCTAATCCGACGAGGATCAGCAGGGCGATTAAGCCACCGGTTCCGTAGAGTATCTTTTGCATATCAGCATTGTATTCAATTGCGCCGCGCGTCCACAGTACAATGCTGTGATGAATGCATCTGACGCAAAAGGCCTGCCAATTGGCGTATTTGATTCCGGTGTTGGCGGCCTGACGGTGCTCAAAGCGCTGCGCGAGGCGATGCCGCACGAGGATCTGGTCTACCTGGGTGATACGGCTCGCTTGCCTTATGGCACCAAGAGCCCCGCATCGATCTCCCGCTCTGCGTGTCAGGCAACGGCTTTGCTGCAGCAGCGCAACATCAAGCTGCTGGTCGTGGCATGTAATACGGCTTCCGCAGTCGCGCTGGAGGCGCTTCGCAAACAGATGGACCCTCTGCCTGTCATAGGGGTTGTAGAGCCCGGGGCGTCTGCTGCAGTGGCCGCCCGGCCGGGTGGGCGACACCTCGTCCTCGCCACCGAGGCGACCGTTAGGCTGGGCGCGTATCGAGAGGCCTTGTTGAGCCTGGACGCTGGCGCGACAGTGACCGAGCTCGCCTGTGAGTTGCTCGTTTCCCTTGCGGAGGAAGGCTGGAATGACGGCTCGATCGCCGAGTCGATCGTGCAGCGCTACCTGTCGGACCTTACTGATGATGCGCGTCACCCGGAGAGTGTCATCCTTGGCTGCACGCATTTTCCGCTGCTCAGGGACACATTTGTGGCGGTATTTGATGACGGGGTCTCGATTGTGGACTCGGCGAGTACAACCGCTGCTGCCGCGAATCATCTGCTGGGCAAGCTGTCGCTGGCCAACGATGAAAACAACACCGGCGACCTGGCTCTGCTCGCTACCGACGGTGCCACGCGATTTGCGCGCGTGGGCGGCCAGTTTCTGGGCCATGACCTTGGCCACGACGATATAGAAGTTGTCGATCTCTAAGGCCATAATCGGCCTCTTTTCTCAAAGGTGATCCCGTGACCCATCGAAAGACTATCGCCATTGCTGCCATCGTGGCAGTCCTGAATCTTGCCTCCTGCGGCAACGAGCCACCTCCGGAAATCACCGTCGAGCCATTGGCGACGGGCGTGCCGCGGCCTGAT
>WTCH01000309.1 GCA_013138675.1 Woeseiaceae bacterium
CCCGATGACCTTTCACCGGAGGGCATCGCCGCCGTATGGGACGAACTCAATGACGAGAAGGGCATGCGGGAACTGAGCGCCGGATTCGAGCAACCCGGCAAATTTGCAGAACAGGCCGCTCGGATTCCTACTCAACGGTGACCGACTTCGCCAGGTTCCTCGGCTGATCAACGTCGGTGCCTCTGAGCACCGCGACGTGATACGCGAGTAGTTGCAGGGGGACCGTGTATACGATCGGTGCGATGAGTCGGTCTGCATGTGGCATCGTGATGACCGTCATGCCCTCTTCACTCTCGATGCCGGTATCAGCATCTGCAAACACGTACAACTGCCCACCACGAGCACGAACGACCTGCATATTCGACTTCAGCTTGTCGAGCAGTTCGTTGTTGGGTGCGACGACGACGACAGGCATCTCCTCGTCGATGAGTGCCAACGGCCCGTGCTTGAGTTCGCCGGCGGCGTAAGCCTCGGCATGAATGTAGGAAATTTCTTTCAGCTTGAGGGCGCCTTCCATTGCGATTGGCCACATGGGTCCACGTCCGAGGAAAAGCGTGTGCTGCTTGTCGGCAAATTCCTTCGCCAACTCCTGCAACTGGTCGCTCATCTTCAGCGTTAGATCCGACGCAGCAGCCGCATGGGTGAGGTTCGCAACGAACTCTTTTTCCCGCTCCTCGGACAGGCCACGATGCTTCGCCATCATCAGCGTAACAATGAGTATGGATAACAACTGTGTTGTAAACGCCTTGGTGCTTGCGACGCCGATTTCGGGCCCCGCCTGCGTCATCATGACGAGATCCGATTCGCGCACCATTGAACTGTGCGCACTGTTGCAGATCGTCAACGAGCCGAGGTAACCCAACTCCTTGGCCCTGCGCAGTGCTTCCAGCGTGTCCGCCGTTTCGCCAGACTGTGACAGCGTTACGAACAATGTGTTTTCCGGTACGACGACGTGGCGGTAGCGGTACTCGCTCGCAATCTCGACCTGGGTCGGCACACCGGCGATTGATTCGATCCAGTACTTGCCGACGCAGCCTGCGTGATAACTCGTGCCGCAGGCGACAATGTGAATGTGTTCGACCTTGTTGAGTAACTCTTCAGCCTTCGGCCCGAGCGACTCGGGCAATACCCGTTGGTTCGAAACACGACCGTAAAGCGTATCGGCCAGCGCGCTCGGCTGATCGTGAATTTCCTTGAGCATGAAATGATCGTAGGGTGCTTTTTCGGCCGATGCGGTGTCCCACTCTGTCTCATGGACTTCACGAGTGGCTTCGTTGCCTTCGGCATCGACAATGCGTACGCCGTCCCGTCGAATCTCGGCCAGGTCTCCTTGCTCGAGGTAAATGAACTTCTGTGTCACCGGCAAGAGTGCGGGCACACCGCTGGCGACGAAGTTCTCGCCGTCACCAATGCCGATAACGAGCGGACTGGCAACTCGACTTACAACAATTCGGTTGGGGTCTTCGGCGTCGACGACCAACAGCGCGTAGGCGCCTTCGAATCGTTTCACCGCTTCGCCAACGGCTTCGACCAGATCCATGCCTTGTTTCAGGTAGTCGTATATGAGGTGCGCGGCGACTTCCGTGTCCGTTTCCGAATCGAACACATAGCCTTTCTCCAGCATCTCATTCTTGATCGGCTGGAAGTTTTCGATGATGCCGTTGTGAATCACGGCAACGCGGCCGCCGGAGACATGCGGGTGTGCATTCGCCTCCGTAACCCCACCGTGCGTCGCCCAACGGGTGTGCGCGACGCCGATATTTCCACTCAGCGGCGTTTCTTCGAGCCTCTTATCGAGTTCGGCAACCTTGCCGACCGTGCGGCACAGGCCAATGGCCTGGTCTGCATCGATAACGGCCACGCCCGCAGAGTCGTAGCCTCGATACTCAAGGCGCCGCAGACCCTCAACGAGGGTCGGGACAACATTCCGATCGGCAACTGCGCCGACAATTCCACACACTAGTCTGTCTTCCTCTGATTATTCATATCCGAAAGCCTGCTGTGCTGGCAACGACAATTTTCCTGCTCATGGCTGTATTTGAGACCTTCATGTTTCCTTGCTCGGCTTCTTCCAGCCCTTGATTGTTACCTGCTTGGTTCGCCCTAAGGTCAGTTGACCATCGGGTGCCGGTTTCGTAATCGTCGAGCCTGCACCAATCGTTGCACCCTCACCAATTTCGAGTGGTGCGACGAGGTTCACGCCGGAACCGATAAATACATTGTTGCCGATCCTGGTCTTGTGTTTGTTGGCGCCATCGTAATTACACGTGATTGTGCCTGCCCCAACGTTGACGCCAGTCCCAACTTCAGTATCGCCGATGTAGGTCAGGTGATTGACCTTGCTGCCGTCGGCAATCGTACTTTTCTTCACTTCGACGAAATTGCCCACTTTGACGTTGTTCGCGAGCTCAGTGCCAGGCCGCAAGCGGGCAAATGGCCCGATCTCGCAGCTGTCACCCGTGGTCGCTCCCTCAATATGGCAATTCGGGTGAATGACGGTATTGCTGCCGAGTTGGCTATCCCGGATCAGGTTGTTCGATTCGACGATGGTTC
Organism: Woeseiaceae bacterium; assembly: GCA_013138675.1. Classification (GTDB taxonomy): domain Bacteria; phylum Pseudomonadota; class Gammaproteobacteria; order Steroidobacterales; family Woeseiaceae; genus UBA1847. The sequence goes on from WTCH01000309.1 coordinate 2,554, forward strand.
CATCGCCAAGGGAAACGTCGCCCTCAAACACGGCATTCACATCAATAAAGACGTCTTTACCGCATTCGAGCTTGCCGCGAATGTCCACGCGGGCCGGGTCCGCGAAACCGACGCCCTGAGCCATTAATTCGTCGACTAGCCGTGCCTGTAGTGCACGCTCGGCTTCAGCCAACTGCTTTTTGTCGTTGATGCCCATTACCTCTGTCCCGTTGTCGGCCTTGATGCCCTTGACGTTGATGCCCTCTGCGACGGCCATGGCCACCACGTCGGTCAAATAATACTCGCCCTGTGCGTTGTCGTTGCCCAGGTCATTGAGCCAGGACCGTAGTTTACCGCCGGGGCACACCATGACCCCGGTGTTGATCTCTGCGATAGCCCGCTCTGCATCGGTCGCGTCTTTTTGCTCAACAATGCCGGTAACCTCGTCGCCGTCACGAACAATGCGCCCATAGCCCGTGGGGTCGTCCAACTCCACGCTGAGAATCGCGACATCGTCCGGACCTGTTTGCTTGAGCAGCCGAAATAGTGTGCCGGGCGTCAGTAGCGGCACATCCCCAAACAGGATCAGGACCTGATTCTCGTCCGGTGTGTCCGACATTGCCTGCTGTACTGCGTGTCCGGTGCCGAGCTGCTTCGCTTGCAAAGCCCAACGCAGCGTGTCATCGCCGATCGCTTCCGGAACCACCTCACCCCCATGGCCGTAGACCACGCAAATGTCAGCGGCAGCTATTTCCCCTACGGTTGCGAGTACGTGTGACAGCAGCGGCCGGCCGGCCAGTCGCTGTAGCACCTTGGGCAGGTCGGAACGCATTCGCGTGCCCTGGCCTGCGGCTAAGATTATTACGCTGAGACTCAAGAATCCCTTCCCTGTCGTTGAACCAGTCGCGGCTGAAGCCGCTCCTACATCTGATTGACGCAGAATGATACCCCAAGACTCGTGGCGCAGGGGTGCGGCGAATATGGCAAACAGTGCTAGTCTTGCCGTTCGGCAAAATAAGAAGAAGACCCTATGTCGACAGAGAACATCATCTTTACCGGCGTAGCCCTGTACATGCTCGGCATGCTCGGTGTTGGCTACTACGCCTCGACAAAAGCCCGCTCGGTGTCCGAGTTCATGGTTGCCGGACGCGGCCTGTCGCTGCCGGTCTGCTCAATGACCGTCATGGCCACCTGGTTTGGTGGTGCCATGATGCTGGGCGGGGCCGGCGCAGCCTTCGATCACGGCATGCTTGGCGTGATTGCGGACCCCTGGGGCGGCGCGCTTGCGCTGTTCCTGATTGGTCTGTTCTTTGCCCGACTGTTCCGACGCATGCGCATCATTACGGTCGCCGATTTCATGGAGCAGCGCTTCGGCAAGATTGCCGGGGTTGGCATTACGGTTACGACGGTCGTTTCCAATATCATGTGGGTGGCGGGCACGCTCGTAGCCTTCGGCGTGATATTCGATTCCCTGACGAGCATTCCGTTCGAGGCGGGCATTATCATCGGTGCGGTTATCGTGTTCACGTACACGATGCTCGGCGGCATGTGGGCCGTGGCGATGACCGACTTCGTGCAGATGATCATTATCATCGTCGGATTGATCATCCTGATGACCATTGTACTGATCGATGTCGGTGGCTGGGGCGCTATAGCACCGCAGTTACCTGAAACGACGTTTCGGATGGTGCCGCTTGAACACACCGGTGAAGAGTGGCTCAACTATTTCCGCGCCTGGACCATCATAGGCCTCGTCGATATTTCGGCACAGTCCTTGTTCCAACGCATTGCCGCCGCAAAGAATGAGCGTGTCGCGCAGTACTCTTTCTATGTTGGCGGCGCCGGCTACCTGATATTCGGCATGGTCGCGGTCTTTCTCGGCATTATCGGCAGCGTCATCATGCCGGACGTCGCCAACTCCGAGTTTATTGTCCCCGAACTGGCCAAGGCTCACCTGCACCCCATCGCCATTGCCATTTTTGTCGGCGCAATGCTCGCGGCCATTATGAGTTCGGCCGACAGTGCATTGCTGGCAGCATCGAGCATCGTTGCGAGAAACGCGTTGCCGTACGTCAGGCGCGATCCGTCGCCGCGGCTGACCTTGCTGATCACGCGCCTGGCGATCCCGTTCTTTGGTGGCATCGCCTTATTGATCGCGCTACGCATTCAGGTTGTGTTCGATCTGATGGTCGATGCAAACATCCTGGGGCTCGCCGTTATCATCGTGCCGTTCATCCTCGGCGTGTGGTGGAAGAAGGCTAATCGTGCCGGCGCATTGTCAGGCATGGCCGCAGGACTCGTGACATGGCTGACAACGATGGCGCTCTGGCCCGACTTGCCGGCGGATTTTATGGGACTCGCCGCGTCGTTGATTGTGATGCTCGTCGTGACACCACTGACGCAAGAGATTGATCCACCGCGCGAGCTGCACGACGAGGAAGGCAACCCGATTGAGATGGGAGATCGTCTCGGGACGCTGTAGATGTCTCTATTCAACGAGCTCCTTCGCCAGGCGCATAGGTCGGTTCGATACCGCGATACAGTTGAAGCAGCTAGCCGCAGAGAGAAATCCCGAGTGTTCTACCTGTGATCAATCCTGGCTTTTCTTGCTGGAAGCCGGGCGCTGCGAAGAGGCCTTCGCCGCGATCGAATTCAACCCTGCATTGCCTGACTAGTCATAGACTAGTCGCGGCTAAAGCCGCTCCTACAGTGCAGATCAAGAGCTGTATGAGCGGCTTGTGGGAGCGGCTTTAGCCGCGACGGGTCAGCGGTTACCTTTGAGCTTCTGCGCAGCACGGTATCGTGCGCGAGCTTCAGTCAACTCCAGCTGCGCGCGGCTGATATCCGTTTTTTCTGATGCGCCTTTGAGCGCCTCTTCAGCTTCCTGCTGTGCAGCTAGTGCGGCGGCTTCGTCGAGTTGGTCGCCACGCAAGGCTGTGTCGGCAAGTATCGTTACCGAATGCGGCTGTACTTCGAGCATGCCGCCGGTGATGTAGAAAGACTCTTCCTCACCTTCTTCGTTCTGCACCCGAACTTCGCCCGGCTTCAATGCCGTCAATAATGGTGCATGGCGAGGTGCGATACCCACCTCACCCATTTTTGCAGGCGCGAAAACCATCGTGGCACTGCCCGAATAGATTTCGCCCTCTGCGGATACGATGTCGACGAGAATTGTTGCCATTACTTAAGTCTCTTCTTTGTCGCGGCTAAAGCCGCCCCTACAAGCCGCTCCTACTGGTACTTCGGTGCGTTCTCGACAGCTTCGTCGATTGTGCCGACCATGTAGAACGCCTGCTCCGGAATGTGATCGTAGTCGCCATTGATGATGCCGTTGAAGCCACGAATCGTTTCTGCCAGCGAAACGTACTTACCGGGTGAGTTCGTGAAAACCTCGGCAACGAAGAACGGCTGCGACAGAAACTTCTGAATCTTGCGTGCGCGATTAACGATCTGCTTGTCTTCTTCGGACAGCTCGTCCATGCCCAGGATGGCGATGATGTCCTGCAACTCTTTGTAGCGTTGCAATACAGCCTGTACGCCACGTGCGCAGTCGTAGTGCTCCTGTCCAATAATGAGTGGATCGAGGATTCGCGATGTTGAATCGAGCGGATCAACCGCCGGGTAGATGCCTAGCTCCGCAATGTTACGTGACAGCACGAGTGTCGCGTCCAGATGAGCAAAGGTGGTTGCCGGAGATGGGTCGGTCAGGTCATCAGCCGGTACATATACGGCCTGGAATGACGTGATAGAGCCGGTTTTCGTCGATGCGATGCGCTCTTGAAGAATGCCCATTTCCTCAGCCAGTGTTGGCTGGTAGCCCACTGCTGATGGCATACGACCGAGCAATGCCGATACTTCGGTACCAGCCAGTGTGTAGCGGTAGATGTTGTCGATGAACATCAGGACGTCACGACCTTCGTCGCGGAACGCCTCGGCCATCGTCAGCCCGGTCAGCGCGACACGCAGGCGGTTGCCGGGAGGCTCATTCATCTGGCCATAAACCAGTGACACCTTGTCGATTACGTTGGAATCGGTCATCTCGTGGTAGAAGTCGTTACCTTCACGAGTACGCTCACCTACACCTGCGAACACTGAATAGCCCGAGTGCTCGTGAGCAATATTACGAATCAGTTCCATCAGCGCAACGGTCTTGCCGACGCCGGCGCCACCGAATAGACCAACCTTACCGCCCTTGGAGATCGGCATGATCAGGTCGATGACCTTGATGCCCGTTTCCAGACGCTCGGTGGTCGCTGCCTGCTCTTCGTAGGTAGGAGCCGCGCGATGAATTGGCATGTGCACTTCAGCGCCAATAGGGCCAGCATTGTCGATAGGCTTGCCCAATACATCCATGATGCGGCCCAGCGTTTTCTCGCCAACCGGTACGGTAATCGCCGAACCCGTATTGGTGACGGCCATGCCACGCTTCAGACCCTCCGAAGAGCCCATGGCAATCGTGCGCACGACGCCGTCGCCCAGCTGCTGCTGAACTTCGAGCGTGATTTCCGCATCGTCAATAATCAATGCGTCGTAAATCTTCGGGATTTGGCCTGCGGGGAACTCAACGTCCACAACAGCGCCAATTACCTGCACAGTAGTTCCGGTGCTCATCTCTTTTCCTTAGCTTGAAACGGCAGCTGCGCCACCGACAATTTCTGAAATTTCCTGCGTGATCGCAGCCTGACGTGCCTTGTTGTACTGCAACTGCAACTCATCGATGATGTCGCCAGCGTTATCCGTTGCCGACTTCATCGCTACCATTTTTGCCGCCATTTCACAGGCGAA
>WTCH01000265.1 GCA_013138675.1 Woeseiaceae bacterium
CGATCTCTGGGCCGAGATCTACTACGCGAAGGAGTTGCGCCAATACAGCCGTGTGGCAAGGTGCACTCGCAAAACCAAGCCGTTCTGGACGCCGCCGCGGGCACGAGCCACGCCACCAGCAGATTTCTGATCATCAAATCTGTGTAGAATTGGCCGATAGCTGACCGATCGCGCAAGAAATCACGCACAAGGAATTCACATGGCCTCAGTCTGGGGAGAGCTGAAACGCCGCAACGTCGTGCGCGTCGCCATCGCGTATGTGATTGTTGGCTGGCTGGTGTTGCAAGCTGCGAGCGTCCTCGTTCCCTTGCTGGCTTTGCCTGAAACGGTCGGACGACTGGTTTTTCTATTTCTCATAATTGGTTTTCCGCTGGCGCTGTTTTTCGCGTGGGCCTTCGAGCTCACGCCCGAAGGTATCAAGAGAGAAAAAGACGTCGATCGCACAGAATCCGTAACGCACGTCACGGGACGAAAACTCGACTTCACAATTATCGGCGTGCTGGCGATAGCGCTGATGTTTTTCGCCGTCGACAAGTTTGTTCTCGCCCCGGTAACCACTGCGACCGTCACATCCCCGCAAGAAGAGGTCGCAACCGAAGCTCGACAGTCCATTGCCGTGCTCCCCTTTGTGAACATGTCATCGGACTCAGAGCAGGAGTACTTCTCCGACGGCCTGTCGGAGGAACTCCTGAATCTGTTGGCCAAGATTCCGGACCTCAAAGTCATAGCCCGTACCTCGTCGTTCGCATTCAAGGGAAAGAACGAAGACCTGCGCGTCATCGGCCAGGCCCTGGGCGCGACTACAGTGCTCGAAGGGTCAGTTCGCAAGTCCGGCGAGCGCGTGCGCATTACGGCACAGCTAATCGACGTCGCGGACGGCACGCACCTCTGGTCGGAAACCTATGACCGTACGATAACCGACATTTTTGCCGTTCAGGATGACGTTGCAAAGTCGATCATTGACGCGCTTGAGATCCATGTTGGCGCCGCACCAACTCGAGGGCGGCCGACTGACAACCCAGAGGCCTACGCCTTGTTCCTCAAAGCCCGGGTCCAGGCAAACGAGTCGGACTTTGAAAGCGCCGAATCTATTTTGCGCGAGGCCGTCGCACTCGATCCGAATTTTGCCGAAGCCCATGAGCTTCTCGCCTACAGCTATTGGTGGCTGGCAGGGTTCACGGTAGAAGGCGCCAAGGGACAACTATTGATGCTCAATAGTGCAAATCGCGCGCTTGATATCGATCCTACCCTTACGTTCGCAAGAACGTTGCAACAATCCGGAAGCTCTGAAACATTCACCTGGGTTGACGAACTCGATCAACTGGCGCAGGTCCTGCGCGAACAACCCAATAATGGCCAGGCTTTTGACGCACTAACGTTTGATTTGCTGGAGACCGGGTACGTCAGTGAAGGATTGGAAGTGGCTGAGCAATGGGTCGAAATCGACCCACTGTCAGCTGCTGCGCATATTCGACTGCACGAATATCTGTTAGCTATTGGTCGAAAGGCAGACGCAATGGCTGCGCTGCAGGTGGCTCTCGAAATCGGCAGTGAGGCAGCCGACGTGGCAATCGCGTTTCTTGATCTTGCTGATGGGCGTGACGAAGACGCGATTGGCAGATATGAGGTCTTTTTTCGAAATAGAGGGTATGCGGATGTTAGCTGGGTACGCGAACTAATCACCGGCGGCCGCGACCCGGCCAACGGTCAGGCGTTCCTGGATAGACGAATCCCGGAAATCGTCGCTTCAATGCCAACGAATCACGCCTACTTTATGCAACAGTCCCTCGTCATGTGGTATCTACCGCTCGGGTACCTAGACCGGTACGCCGAATTGACCCTCGAAAACTCGATCGCCAACCTGGTCTGGAACGATGCAGACAACCAGATGTACACCGCCATGACACATCCCAGTTTGGGCATGATTGCGCATCCGGTATTTCTCGAGGCTTTGGAGGTCTCGGGCATTGTCGAGTTGTGGAATGACCGTGGCGCACCAGACAGGTGCGACAAGGCGGACGGCGAATGGGTCTGCAGGTAGGCGCAACCAGGCGATCGTTGTAGCGTAAATATCCAAATCAGTCCGGGGACCTGACGAGCCATGCAGGTGTCTCGTAGAGTTCCACCACTACCTCATCTCCCGCATTGACTGTGCCTGCGACTTCGACCATACCAACGACACCGCGACTTAGCTTGGCTGCTTTTGAGAAAGCTGTGGATGACAACTCCTCGCCCGATCGCGACGTGTGGATCGACGCCAGCTTCTTGCCCATGTCATGACACGGTGGATTGTATTCCTCGACCATCAGTTCGGCGCCAGACGGAAACTTGAATAATGTGCCCTTGGGCAATCGTGATAACTGATCAACTCCCTCCAGACAGAGATTCGCACCCAGTTGCGCAGCCGTCAGCGGCTCGCTGAGATCCATGGCCTCCTCGATAAGGGAAAGCTCCTCAACCGAAACCGCCGACCACTGCCGTTCATTGCGTCGTGTTGTTCCCTCGGGTTGCTTATCCCCTTCCCAGGTCGTGCGCTCGAACGAGCGATGTCGGTCGCCAACAACTCCATCCAACTCAATCTGAATGCTCGGGTGCTCCTCCTTACTGAGATCGTCGTTGGATCCGGAGTGGACTGAAACCACATGAGCTATGATCTTTTTCACAATAAGCGCCTTTTTCGGGCAGATATGCGCCCATTTCGGGCCGGCCAACTATAACGTGTATAATCGAGCGAAACGTATTGAGGGCCAGCGATGCGCGCCGCTGAATTTGTTGAAAGCTACTTTGACGCCTGGAATCACCGTGATCCGGTCGCTGTCGCGGACCACCTTGCCTCCAATGGGCTCTACTGCGATGTCCCGGAAAATGTGCAACGCACACACGACGAACTCGTCGTCAGTCTTCGCCACTTTTTTTCTAACTATCGCCATCGATATGAACTGATCGGGGAGATATTGAAAGGGAACGATACTATTGCCTTTCAATACCGGATGTATCCGCTCGGGAAAGCCAGCAAAGGCGAATCGGGCGGAACCTATAAAGGTGCAGAGTTCATTTCCTTCCGCGGCGACGCTGCGTTGAGCATCATGGACTTTTACGATATCCCAGGTGTAGATCAGGACTCGGCTCTTGACAGTGTGGCGTCCAGGGGAACGCAAAGAAATAAATATGCAAAGTCCGGTCTTGATGAGCGACAGCTGCATGAATACAAGAATCGACTCACCGACATCATGCTGTCTCAACAGGTCTACCTGCGATCCGATATGACGCTGCCGAAACTTGCACAAGCAGTCGGGTGTTCGGTTAATCATCTGTCGCAGGTCATCAACGCCGGTTTTGGCATGAGCTTCTTCGATTACCTGAATAACTTCCGCATCGAACACGCAAAAGCTTTGCTGTCTGAGTCTCACGACCAGAACGGTGCCGTTCTGGATGTGGCATTTACGGTCGGCTTCAACTCCAACTCGGCATTTTATGCTGCGTTCAAAAAATGCGTTGGCCAGACCCCGGCCCAGTATCGTCGTACTCGCTTAAACGGGTCATATTAGCGAGTCCCGGGACAGGCAACCGGGTCGCCCTGCGTCTCGGGTATTTGCGCCAGGTTATCTGCATCCACAACGGGTTCCGACCAGTCGTCCTGCCAGATGCACTCCCAGTAGTAACTACGCCTGAAATAAAACTCCCAGGCAGCCTGCCGACGCTGAAAAAACGCCACGCCGTAGAGACGCTGCATCGCTTCCAATTCGCGTGACAGTCTTAAAGGTCCGGCGTCGATGGGATCGAGCCCCATAGCAACGATAATATCTGCAATCTGTTCTTTTGCTTCGCGATCATCCGATGCGATCGGAATGCTGACGGGACCGCCGACGATACCAGGATCGTCGATGACATAGCTCGCCTGGAGTGCAAACGTTTTCATGACACGGGCGCCCGGATTCCACTCTTGAATCATCTCTGCACTTGAGGTCTCGAGCATTGGCACGTAATAGCCGTCATCACCCTGCTCATGAGGAAACGACACATCAATTACGATTTTGCCGTCGAGTGAACCGAGACTTTGGGCGACGGTTTCCATCGCCGGCCAGGGCACAGCAAGAATGACAATGTCTCCGGCCTGTGCCGCTTCGCGCTGGGTTGTTGCGGTGGCACTCTCACCTGTGAGACTGACTACGGCCTGAGCTTTCTCGCCATCCGGATCGCGTGATCCGTAGATGACGGTGTAGCCGAGCTCTGCGAATCTCGGGCCTAGCGAATCGCCCATATCTCCGGTGCCGATAATGGCCACGACGGATCCAGGTTCCGCTCCGTGAGCCGTCGCGGCCAGAATCCAGAGCAACGCAACAATCAGGGTAGTTTGCATATTCATAGTCCTCTCCTCACTGTACGGAATCCCCGAAAACTGCGGCGTCCATGCCTGTAGGCATGGATTCCAGTTCGCGGGGCGCCTCAGTATGATCCACGCATGATTGCACGAATCATGGCAATGGATGAGGCAAAGCTGCACAAGCTGCAGCAGGCCGTCAAGTGGACCGTCTACACGCTGTTGTTGATCAACTTTGTGTACTACATCTTCGAGGATTGGGATCGTGCCAGCCACATACTGCACGGCGGCTCTACATTTCTCGACTGGACCAGCGAGTTCGCCAATAGCATCGACGAATCCGCGTGGTTCCTGCTGCTTCTCATGTTCGAGCTGGAAACCTACGTCTTTGAAGACAAGGACTGGAAAGGCTGGTTGGCCCATACGGTTCGGGGCATTCGACTCGCCTGCATGGTAATGATCGCGCACACGATTTTCGCCTACGCCGACACAGTTATGGACTACCTGCCAACGGTTTCGGTCGAGAATGTGTCGACGCTGTGTGACCTCACCGATGAAGACATCTCCTACGTTTATAATCTCGATTACACAGAGGTGACCAGCGAGACTTGTGCCGGACTTTCGACGGCCACGGAGTTCTATTGGGTCGCGGATGATCCGGTCGTCACCGACCTTGCCGGTCTGAAGCTCGAACGGGACCTGGCCTGGGTTGATCTTGCGGAAGCTGTGATATGGCTGCTGATACTGCTGGCTATCGAGGTCATCGTGCGGATGCAAAGTCATGGCATTACTGGTGGCAAGCTCATGTCAACCCTGAACAGGGTCAAGTTCCTGCTTTATGCGATCCTGATTTCAATCGGTGTGTACTGGGCGTGGCTATCTCATTGGTTGTACCTTTGGGATGAATTGGTCTGGATCGGCGGCTTCGCCGCAATCGAGATGAATGTCAGCGAGTGGCGAGATGAACTTATCGAGGAAGGAGAATCAGCATGATGAACGGACATTGTGAGTGCGGACGCGTTCAGTTTGAGGTTGACGGCGAAATTGATGATTTCAGTCATTGCCACTGTTCCCAATGCCGGCGCCTTCACGGTGCCGCCTACGCCACTTTTGCGGGCGTCTTGCGCAAGGATTTCCGGTACGTCTCCGGTGAGGATCAAGTCAGGACATACGCCTCATCGGAGAAGTATTTCAGGTCTTTTTGCTCGAATTGCGGATCGAGCATTCTTGCTGCTCCGGAACTGGAACCCGACAATTACTACGTCAGCATGAGCATGATTGAAGGCAACCCTCCCCATCCACCGGCCTATCATGTTTACGTCGGATCCAAGGCTACATGGCACGAAATCACTGATAACCTCCCTCAATACGACACGCTGCCCGATGAAAGTAACTGACCAAAAGCAGGAGCACACCGGCTCGTACTATGCCGCGTCGGTAAACGACGTAACCGACTACCCGGTGCTCGAAGGTGCCAAGTCTGTGGATGTCTGTGTTGTTGGCGCAGGGTTCACGGGCGTCTCCACTGCACTCACGCTGGCGGAGAGAGGATTCTCTGTGGCGCTTGTCGAGGCTAACCGGGTTGGCTGGGGCGCATCCGGACGAAATGGCGGGCAGATCATCAATGGTATGAGTGGCCTGGCCAAGTTACGCAAGAAACACGGTGACGGTATCGCCGACATGCTCTGGGACCTGCGCTGGCGCGGTAACGAAATTATCTATGACCGCATTGAAAAGTACGGCATTCAGTGCGACCTCAAGAGCGGTTACGTCGAGGTTGCGCCGAAACTGTCGCAAGTCGCCTGGTTTGACGAGGAAGCAGAAGAGAGAGCACGACGAAACTTCCCTTTTCCCTTCGAGGTCTGGGACCGTGAACAGACGTGTGAAACGCTCGGTACTGAGGCATACCATGGCGGATTCGCCTGCTTTCGCGATGGCCACGTACACCCGCTGAACCTTTGCATCGGTGAAGCCCGTGCGGCCCATGAACTCGGCGCACAGATCTTCGAACAGTCGCCGGTCGTCGGCATCGAGCATGGCAAGCGCCCAAAGGTGATAACGGCGCACGGTTACGTCGAAGCAGATTCCGTCGTGCTGGCGGGCAATGCGTATAGCAGGCTCGAGCCGAAACACCTGTCGAACCTGGTGTTCCCGGCAAGAAGCTACATCATCGCGACCGAACCGCTGTCCGATGAGGTCGTCGCCGAAATCAACCCGCGAGACGTCGCCGTGTGCGACGTCAACAACGTAGTCGACTACTATCGCCTGTCAGCAGACAAACGCATGCTTTATGGCGGCGCCTGCAATTACTCGGGCCGCGACCCCGCAAGCATCAAGTCCTTCATCCTGCCACGCATGCTGAAGGTCTACCCGCAACTCAAGGATGTACGCATCGACTATGAGTGGGGTGGCACAATCGGGGTCATTCTGAATCGTGTGATTGCCGCAGGCCGCATCAACGACAACGTCTACTACTCCCAGGGCTATTCCGGTCATGGCGTCTGCGCGACGCATGTCATGGGTGAAATCATGGCTGACGCTGTCGGCGGGACTATGGAACGCTATGATCTGTTCGCCGGGCTT
>WTCH01000241.1 GCA_013138675.1 Woeseiaceae bacterium
GGCCACAGGAAGTGGCCATCGTCATCCTGGCGGAACCAGTTAACGTGGAAGATTCTTGGCAGCTTGTCGCTGCGCTCCTCCAACGATAACCAGTGTTGCCAGTAATCGGCAAAGTTGTAGCCGCAGAATGGCTTCATCGCCATCGGGTCGCGGCGGATGACGCCGACTTCACCAATCGCGGCCGCGGTCGTCTCGGAGCCCACACTGGCGCCGACAAGCACGCCATGTTTCCAGTCCTTGGCTTCGTAAACGAGCGGCGCGAGTCGTTTGCGACGGCCGCCGAAGACGATGGCTGAAATAGGCACGCCTTCGGGCGCATCGGCAAGCTTGGAGTAGCTCGGGTTATTCGTTGCAGCAACCGTGAACCGGGAATTCGGGTGTGCCGCTTTTCCGTTTGCGCTGTCGTATTTCTCGCCTTTCCAGTCCACCGCAGGTTCGCCAACTTTCTTGTCTTCCCACCACGGCTCATTATTTTCGGTGCGCGCCACATTAGTGAAGATCGCGTCGTGCGTAATCATGTTGAACGCGTTTTCGTTCGTTTTCTTGTTGGTCCCAGGTACGACGCCAAAGTAGCCGGACTCTGGATTAATCGCGCGCAGCTGACCCTCGTCGTCGAAATGCAGCCAGGCAATGTCGTCACCAAGCGTGTGGATTTTCCAGCCGGGCATCGAATGCGGCGGAATCAGCATGGCGAGGTTGGTCTTGCCGCAAGCCGACGGGAATGCACAGGCAATGTAATGTGTTTCCCCTTCGGGGCTTTCCAATCCCATGATCATCATGTGCTCGGCGAGCCAGCCTTCTTCGCGAGCCTGGTAACTGGCGATGCGCAGCGCGTGGCATTTCTTGCCTAGCAAGGCATTACCGCCATAGCCCGAGCCAATGCTTTTGATCGATAGTTCGGCGGGAAAGTGCATGATAAAGCGACGCTCAGGATCGAGGTCGCCGGTCGAGTGCAGGCCTTTGACAAATGTGCCATCGCGCTCGATGCGCTCAAGGGCGGCGGAACCCATGCGTGTCATCAGTTTCATGTTGGCGACGACATACGGGCTGTCGGTGATCTCGACACCACATCGTGAGTAGGGCGATGCGATCGGCCCCATGCAGTAAGGGATGACGTACATCGTGCGGCCCTTCATCGCGCCTTCGAACAGAGCGTCGACCTTGGCATGTCCGTCCGCCGGGCTCATCCAGTTGTTATTGGGGCCAGCGTCATCCTCGTTCTCGGTGCAAACAAACGTCAGGTGTTCGACGCGTGCAACATCACTCGGATCCGACAGGTGCAGGTAACAGTTGGGGTACTCATCCTGGTTCAGCTCGGAGAGCGTCCCGTCCGCTGTCATCAATTGAATCAGTTGCTGGTATTCATCGTCAGAGCCGGTGCACCACTGAATCTGGTCGGGGCGAGTACGTGCCGCGACCTCGTCCACCCATTGCTGGAGGCTCGGTAGTTGGGTTGTCATCGAAGGGTTCTCTGGGTAGCCGTGCGCAAGGCGCACTACATTCTTGTAGGGTGGGCAATTATACGGATTGCAGGCAAATATGCAGCCCGGATTTGCGTAATTCGAGCCTGTGAAACGCGACCTATCCATGTAACCATTGCCGGGTGACAGACCTTTCCGAGTTTTTTGGCGCGAACAGCCCCCTGAAACAGCTGCTGCCCGGTTTTCAGCCGCGTGCCGGGCAGGCATGGATGGCCGAGGCCGTGGCCGAGGCCATCGCAAGCCTCGACAAACTCGTGGTCGAGGCCGGCACCGGAACCGGTAAGACATTTGCCTACCTGTTACCGGCACTGCAGAGCGGCCGCAAGACGATTATTTCAACGGGTACCAAGGCGTTACAGGATCAGCTGTATCACCGTGACTTGCCGTTGATTGGCAGGGCGATCGGGCGGCCGGTGGCGACAGCGCTCCTGAAGGGCCGCGCGAACTACCTTTGCCTGGAGCGTCTCGATCACAGTGCAGACGTCGGCGACACACTGCTCGACGATCTCAACGCCGTACGTGAATGGCGCTATCGAACAGAGAGCGGCGACAAGGCCGAGCTGACCGATGTAGCAGAGGATTCACGGGTCTGGCCGTTCGTAACGTCGACAGTCGACAACTGCCTTGGCCAGAAATGTCCTGAATACTCCAAGTGCCACGTTGTCAAAGCACGGCGTGCCGCGCAGGAAGCAGATCTTGTCGTCGTTAACCATCACCTGCTGCTCGCAGATCTCGCGATGAAGGAAGAGGGCTTTGTCGAATTCCTGCCGGGAGCCGAGGCGATCATTCTTGATGAGGCACACCAGATTCCTGACCTGGCTGTGCAGTTCTTCGGTGTGTCACTTGGCACGCGCGAGATCGAAAGGCTGGTCGATGAGGTTCAGGTCGCAACGGTTCCTTTTCGACAGCCCGAGCTGCAGCGACGTGTCGATGCGGTGCAAACGGCAGTGCGAGTTCTTAGGGCAGAGGCGCCACGAGAGGAAGGCCGGCAACAACTCGCCGAAGTCATCGATCAGCTTCGTGAACCCCTTGACACGCTGCGCCTCGCGCTTGCGCGTTTGAATACGGCACTTGCCGAGATCGCGGACAGCTCGATCGAGCTCGACAAATTGCACGAAC
>WTCH01000239.1 GCA_013138675.1 Woeseiaceae bacterium
CTGCAACCCGAACGTCCGGCCTTTACCGTGCATCGCCTCGACCGGGCCGCCAACGGACTGATTCTGGTGGCGCACTCCAAAAAAATTGCGGCGGCGTTATCGGAACTGTTTCGCGAGCGAAAAGTGGAGAAGCGTTATCGGGCGTTGGTGGCGGGTGATTTTTCGACTCATCCCGATCCGCTTCGGTTCGAGCAGCCTGTCGACGACAAAGAAGCAGTCAGTGAGTTTTCGCTGCAGGAAGTCAGTGCCGATAAACAGAATTCGCTGGTAGAGGTTTGCATCGAGACCGGCCGTAAACACCAGATTCGTCGCCACCTTGCTGAGTTAGGCCATCCTGTTATTGGCGATCGTTTGTACGGCGCAGGTGAGGCGGATGGCGTGGACCTGCAATTAACCGCGTATCTACTGGCGTTTCGGTGTCCGCTGGCCGACAGGCCGGTTGAGTATCGGCTGCAAGGTTAGGTTTTGTGCGTTGATCGCACTATTTGCGCACTATTTACACCTTATGTCACATCACCGTTGCGCCGCGACGCCCCCGTGTGAAACGCTCCGCGTGAGATGAAAAAGGCACCGCGCTCGAAAGGGCGTTTCGCAAAACCACCGGTCTACGGTTTTTAACTACGATAGCGGGGATACCATCATGAGTTTTATGCTCGGCATTACGCCATGGCCAGTGCTTTCGGCCGTACTGTGGATCGTCCTGATCACAGCAGCGCTCTACCTGATACGCGGCACGGCGCACAAGACCATTCAGGCTGCAGCAGGTAGCTTGCATCGCAGCTTCAGGATCGCCTCTAAAGCCGTCACGCGCTCGGAGAAGAATCTCGCAGCTCGAAACCGCGACGTGCTGCTTGCCGCCGGTCGCGAGGCCAAGGAACGAATTATCGAGCGCGAGTTTGATCGTATCAATGAAACGGTGCGTAAGGATCTTGCAAACTACTCTGCGTTGCATCGCTCCCTGAGCGAATCTATCGGTCGCATCGAGAAAGATCACCAGGAGGCGGTCGACGTTCCGCCCGATCCGCCGGGCTGGGTCAAGGCTGTTGAAGCTGTGGCTGAGATGGATGCCAAGGAAGGCCGTACGCATATCGGCAGCATCCTGAGTGACATTCACAAGTCGCTGATTAAGGCACACAAGGAAGCGATGAGTGCTTATCACGTGGCCAGTGGCAAGCGTCACAAACTCCTACGCCATATGCGGCCCGACTGGCGGCAGATTCAGCAGACGCTGGCAGCTGTCGGCAAGAACGTCGACAGCCTTTTGAGTCGGTCGGTCACGATCGACCGGCATATGCAGGAGTATGAGGACATCGTGCATGGCCAGGACCGTGCGACTTCGGTGCTGTCGTCGTCATCGCTTGTTAACTTCTTTGTCTCGGCATTCGTGCTTTGCATTGCGATTGGCGGGGCAACAATTAACTTTTCGCTAATTGCACGGCCCATGGCCGAAATGGTTGGCGGCACAAGCCTCATCGGGAACTTCCGCACAGCCGATATTGCGGCGCTGGTCATCATTCTCGTGGAAATCTCGATGGGACTGTTCCTGATGGAGTCGCTACGCATTACGCGCTTGTTCCCTGTGATTGGTGCGCTACCGGATAAGACCCGTGTGCGCATGGTCTGGATTACATTCTCCATTTTGTTCCTGCTTGCCAGCGTCGAGGCGGGTCTCGCGTACATGCGTGAAGTGCTGCTGCACGATGAGCTCGCGACGAGCGCGCTCTTGCGAGGCGATATCGGCGCTACAGCAACCGGTGAGTACATGTGGATAACAACGGCCGCACAGATGGGCATGGGCTTCATCCTGCCGTTTGCGCTTACGTTTGTTGCAATTCCGCTCGAAACCTTTGTCCATTCGTTACGTACAGTTGTTGGACTTATTGGGCTGTCATTCCTGCGCGTGCTGTCATTGCTATTACGCTTGCTGGGTAATGTGTTTCTCTATCTCGGCGTGCTTCTAAAACAACTCTACGACATACCACTCTTTGTACCCTTGTGGTTTGAGGAAAGAGTGGCGAGACAGGCCGAAAGCGATACGCTTCTGGGGAGGGCCGGACAATGAAGAATCTTTTCCTGGCAATATTATGTGTGGCGCTGGTGTCTTGCAGTAGCGATACGACACCCAGAAACACGGGTGTGTTTATGCTGGTCGACACGTCGGGCACGTACACTGAGGAACTGGATAAGGCGGAGCAGATCATTCGCTACACGCTGTCGCAGTTGGATGCGACGGACTCCTTCGCAGTGGCGCGTATTGATACGGGCAGTTTCAGCGAGAAAGATATTGTTGCCAAAGCCTCGTTTGATGATCGGCCAAGCGCCGTCAACCGGCAGAAGCGGTTGTTTGCCCAACAGGTGAGCGATTTTGTTGCTAGCGTTGATCCATCGCCGTACACCGACATTACGGGTGGTCTGTTGCAGGCGGTTGAGTTCCTGAACGAAAAAGGTACAGGCAACAAGACCATCCTGATCTTCTCCGACCTCAAGGAGGATCTCGAGGACGGCTATATAAGAGATATTGAAGTCGAGCTCCAGGGCTTCAAGGTCATCGCACTTAACGTCACCAAGCTCAGATCGGACAACATCGACCCTCGTGAATACCTGGGTCGACTGGAAGAATGGCAGGGCAGGGTTGAGAAGACCGGCGGTGAGTGGCGGGTGATCAATGATCTGGATGGGCTTGACGGGTTGTTGTAGCTAATTTGCTCGACAGGGCATCATTTCCACAGGTTATTCGATCAGGTCTGGTCGCTTCGGCAGGTGGCGAAGTCCCGCCCAGGCCAGAGCCGCAATGTGGCTTGCCACCGTTTCGACTGGCGGCGGTTTGCGGCTATCGGTCCACCAGTGTCCAACGAAAGCGACCATGCCGACAAGAGCATGCGCGTAGATAGGTGCGGACTTCGTGTCGTAGCCAGCTTTGTTGAACTCGTCCTCGAATACATAGCTGACCCGGTCTGCCAGGTCGTACATCAGCGCCGGCATCTGGCCACTTCGATTCGGCGAATCCCGCAGTAAGATCGTAAAACCCTCCGGGCGCTCCTTCACGTAAGTCAGGTAGGCAAGGGCAGCCTGTTCGACCCGCGCACGAGGTGCGCCCGAGTTTACGGCCACTGCGATGCTGCTCAGGATGTACTCGACCTCGCGATCGATGACGACCGCATACAGGCCTTCTTTGCCACCAAAATGGTCATACAAAATGGGTTTCGAGACCTTCGCGCGTGCGGCGATCTCCTCGACTGAAGTAGCCTCATAACCGCGTTCTGCGAACACGGCTCGCCCGACCTCGATCAACTGTGCGCGACTGGCTGCGGCCGTCAGACGTCCCGAGTTTTTCTTCTTACGCATCTTGACAACTTTACTACGATAGCGTAACTTACGATACCGTAGGTTACGGTACCGTAGCAAGCCTTACTAATTCTCGAGAGACGTGATGACGACGTACACAGCCCCCACTGACGACATCAAATTCCTGATTGATGATGTGCTGGATTATTACGGTCACTACAAGAAGTACCCCAGCTATGAAGAGGCGACGCCTGACATGGTTGAGATGATCATCACTGAGTGCGCAAGATTCTGCGAGACGGAATTGGCGCCACTCAATCAAAGTGGTGACAAAGAAGGCTGTCA
>WTCH01000279.1 GCA_013138675.1 Woeseiaceae bacterium
CGATTCTCACACACCATAGATACACGCACGGGCAAACCGGTCACGCACTCACTGGCTTCCGTCACTGTCATTGACGAGGAGGCCTGGCGGGCGGATGCTTTGGCTACTGCCCTGCTGGTGATGGGACCGGAAGACGGCCTGGCGTTCGCAGAACGCGAGGGGTTGGCGGTGTTGATGCTACTGAGAACAGATGACGGCATCGAAGAGCGACAATCCGCCGCATTCAAAGCGTTCAGGGACATTTCATGACGATAGTATCGACCTTGCTCGTAACCTTCGCGGTCATGCTCGCCGTGATCGGCGCGATGGCGATCGGCGTGATGAATGGCCGCAGGCCAATCAGCGGAAGCTGCGGCGGCCTAAACAGTGGCGGCTGCGAATTATGCAGCGGCAAGTGTAAACGGGAGACCGAAGAATGAACCTTAAATCGTGCCTGGTACGTGACTACATGGCGGGCCATCTCGTGACCTTCAAACCCGACATGGAAGTAATGGACGCGATTCACGAACTTGTAAAACAACGCATTGCGGGAGCACCTGTTATCGATGACAAGGGTGATCTCGTCGGCATGTTGTCAGAACTTGACTGCATGAAAGTCGCGCTTAATGCCGGCTACTACGGCGACTGGGGCGGCCCGGTCGCCGATTACATGTCGACGAGTGTCGAATCCGTCGATGCAGACATGAATATTGTTGACCTGGCACAGAAATTCCTGGAATCCGGTTTTCGCCGTTTCCCCGTGCTCAGGAACAATCGCCTGGTCGGTCAGATCAGTCGGCGCGACGCACTGCGCGCGCTCAGTGAACTCGCCGTAAGCTAGCAGGAGCAAACATGAACATTTTGAAGCTTGGCCTTTGCGTCATCGCAACGGGCAGCTTTCTAGTGGGCAGTGATGTCGCAAATGCGGAGCCGGAAAACCTCGCAGTCTGTGCGGCCTGTCATGGAGTTGATGGCTCGGGTGCGGGCTACCCGTATGTACCGATCATTGCCGGCACACCGGCAGCGCACCTGGAGGAGGCCCTATTTGCCTACCAGGACGGCGCCAGGCGTTGCGTGGGTGTACCGGTGATGTGCGAAGCGGTCGCGCTACTCAACGAAGCTCAAATCGAGGAGCTGGCCGCGTACTATTCCGCACTTCCACGCGTATCTTCTGAGGAAGACTACAACAGGAAACTCGCAGCCGTTGGCAAGTTGCTACATGATGACTTGTGCGCGAGGTGCCACGTATTACCAACGGATGACGACGTGGAAAATGCACTGGGCATTCCATTGAACGGGCAGCGCGCCGCGTACCTGCGACTGGCACTCGGCGCCTACCTGACTGGCGACCGTGAGACGCTTGTGCCGATAATGGCCGACAAGCTCAGGGAACTCGATCAGGGCAAGATCGATGCACTCATCCACTACTACGCAAGTTGGGGCCCGGAATCATGAACTCACTACAAACATGGACGACATTCTTCGGCTGGATGACGGTCGTCAATATCGGCATCTACCTGATTATAGTTGTCGCCATTACCGCCATGCGCGACTTTGCTTACAGGATGAATGCCAGGATATTCGGCGTCAGTGAAGATGAAGTTGCTAAGTTGACCCTCAGGTACGTTGCCAACTACAAACTTCTGCTTACTGTGTTCTGCCTTGCGCCCTGGTTAGCGTTGAAGCTCATGACATAGTGATTCTAGGTGACGGTGTCGCCCCGTTTCAGTAGCCTGGCCACCAGCAAAAGCGCACCACCGACGAATGCCAGCGCCACGAAGAGTGTTGCCGGCTGGCCATTCGGGAAATCCTCGGCAAACAGCTTGAGACCCACGAGGACCAGGACCGGGTAGACCAGCCAGCGCGCTTCCGGCCAGCGCCTGAAGCGACTGGAGAGCGCCAGCGTCACGGACGATGCGGCCAGGACTGCGGTCCGTAATGCAGCCAATATCGCCAGATTCGGCTCCTCACTGCCTGCTCCGGCCAATAATGGCGCAGCCGCCACGACCATCAGCCCGCCGACTTCCCAAACCGACAGCGCCAGGACGATCAGCTGCGGCAATCCGGCCAGCGTGCCCCAACGATCGGACTTTTGTGCCACTGGAATGAAGAGGCAAGCGACCGTAGTTAACGCAATGATCAGATGTGAGGCATCAAACGGTGGCCAGTCAACCACGACATCGCCCGCGAGCGCATGCATTCCCGTCGTCAGTAGACCTGACGCGACTCCCGCTGCAACCAGCAGGAATGTGCATTGCAGACTTAGCGTAACCCGGGCATAGCGGCCACTGCACCAGGCCATTACCAGCGCCATCAGCGACCAAACAACAGCCGCTGCGCCCGGTGGCATAAGCAATGCGGTACCAGCGACGACGTAGATCAGCGCGATGGTCGAATAGAAGAAAAAGTTCCTCCCGCGTGTAGCGCGGGTATCGGGTGTGAAGGCCAGAACATAGGCACCAATGCCGAATACAAGCGTTAGTGCGCCCATCGTCGACAGTTCGAGCTGCCCTGATCTGCTCGCTACCAAAGCGGCCCACCCCGCGATGCAAATTATCAAAAGAGCCTGCACCGCTTCAAAAATACCGACATCCTTCCCGCGCACGTGCGATTGCAGAACAAAGCTCAGGAAATAAGTAATCAGCAACGCCACCGCGAGAAGGAATGGAGACAGCGCTTGCAGTGACCATTGCTCGCTGCCGCTGACCACGGCCAAAACGATGACACCCAGGTTGGCCCCCACAGCACCCAGCCACTGCGGTCCCATCCATCGCCGAATGTAGACAGCCCACAGCGAACCGAGTCCCAGTAGGGTCAGTGCTATCGATCCCGATACAGCTGCATGGGTTGCATGTAGCACGACGAGAATAGCTGCTATGCCACCCGCCGTTGCGAGCCAGGCGAGACTGCGCAACTGGTGTACAACGGCAATTGTCATCGCCAGGGCGCAGAACAGAACCAGCCCAACGATGCCCTGACGTCCGGTCAGGAGCTCAAATCGTGTTATCGCCTCAACTGCCAGCGGTAAGCCCAGGAGAATGGACGTGCCACCGTAAAATGCGGCACTCGCACGCTCACTCGCAACCCCACTCTTTCGCCACGCCATGAACAGCCAGAAGACCGCATAGACCGCACCCATAAAAATGCCGATGGCGGTTGGCACGAATTGAAAGTCGGTGATGGCGCGCAGCAGGTAGGCGCCGCCAAATATCAGCAGAACACGGCCAATGTGCGTCGAGGCGTTCGCTACAAATCCATCACCAAGCGTCGGTGCCGCGGCAAGCCGGTCAGCTGCCGGTTCCAATGACACCGCACCTTCGAGTGCGTTTAGCCGTTGTTCGACAACGGCCAGGCGTGATTCGAGCTCAGCGACACGGTCTTGCATGTTCTCTAGCTTCCTCGCGCATCCCTCCGCAGCGATGGCACGAACTTGTTGATGATCCAGAACAGAACGAAAGGTGTTGCTATTACTGTCAATGCGCCGAACACGCCCTCTTTAAACGTTTCGAAGCTGTGCGGAATAACCGGAATCTCATAATGCATGTATCCCGAGAATGACAAGGAGAAAGCCTGACCACCGATAACGACGTTCCAGCGCATCATGAACACGCCGAACAGCACCAGCACCAGGGCCAGAACGGTACGTTTCAGGGTACGTCGAGGCAGCATCAGCAGCACGAAAGGAACCAGGTTGCCGAGCGTGTACTGCAACACGAAGATATTGACGAAGTCCTTGCCGTACATGACGGAGCGCAGAATATCCCAGGACTTCATGGCCGTGTAGCCACGGAAGATCAGGTCCAGCATCTCGAGGCTGATCGCCGCAATCAGGAAACCCAGCAGGTAGCGGGTTGCCTGGTTGATGATGTCCTTTTCTGCCCCTTTGATTTCACTGGCTTCAACACCGCCGCCCTTACGCCTTTGTCGAAACGCCTGCCACTCCATAATGACGATGTAAGTCAACATACACAACGCAATACCGGAGACGACGGCGGACATGATGAAAATCACTGGCATCAGCGGCGACATCCATAGCGCATTCGCCTTGACCGAACCAAAGATAAACCCGGCATAGCCATGCAGGAAGCACGCAACCGGAATACCGATGGCCGCCATGATGGTGGCGGCTTTCTTATCGACCCTCACCGCCTCTTCGCTAACATCGTAAGCCCCGATAGTAAGAACCCGATACACGAGTCTGCTCATGGCGTTCGCCAGTCCCGGTTTGTCCTTAAGCGCATGGACCTGCGCGACGAAGTATTCTCGATAGACAAACCAGATCTCGCTAAGAACGATGAGTGCGTAGGCTGTAAAAACGATTCCGAACGCGGCAATTGCTGACGTAAAGTGCGGCGTGAGCAGCGGCTCCATGGCGCGCGTTGGCTGTTGTAAATGCAGTAACAATGGCATCGCGGCCACGGGCAATAGCGCCAGGGAAAATACCAGCGAAAACTGGGCGATTTCCTTGAGTTCCTTTTGGCCGAACACGTGATACAACGATGAAAGCACGAACGCGCCGGCCACCAGGCCCGTCATGTACGGGTACATGACTATCTGAATACTCCAGTAAATGTACTCGTTCGGGTAGACGAAAAGTTCTTTTACAGTCCACTCTATGCCGTGAACAATCAGCTCCTCGGACATGACATCACCTCACGTTTGCATCGAGGCCGATATAGAAGACGTGCGGCTTGGTGCCGTACTCGTCTTTCAGAACCGCAACTCGTTCAGTTGTAATTATTTTGGTAACCGGGTCGTCCGGATCTCGCAGGTTGGCCAGTCTGCGGGCGCCGAATGAACAACACTCGACGCACGCCGGCTCCATGCCCTTACTAATCCGGTGATAACAGAAGTTGCACTTGTCGGCGACCTTGTGTTCCGGATGGAAGAACCGTACGCCGTAAGGGCACGCCATGATGCAGTAGCCACATCCTATGCACCAATCCCTGTCGATCAGGACGATGCCGTCATTCGTTTGATACGTTGCACCAACCGGGCACACCTGCACACAGGCAGGGTTATCGCACTGGTTACAAAGCTTCGGCACAAAGAACGCCTTGGCAATATCTTCGGGGTCGATCTCTTCGTCCCGAATCAAGTCGGTGGTATAGCCATCGCGCCCGCCCATTGGCGAGTCGATGTGCGTCTGGCCGTCCTTCGTTACGACGTAGCGCTCGACCCAGGTGCGCGTAACTGCAGCATCGTAAGGAATCTCATTTTCGGTCTTGCATGCCTTGACGCACAGTCCACAGCCGACGCACTTGGTCGTATCAACAAGAAATGCCCACCTGATATTCGACTCCGCGATTGCCGCCTTCGCTTCATCCGTGGTTAAAAGCGTAAACGCACTAATCGGCAGTACCGACGCCAGCGTTCCACCCACAGCCTCCTTCAAAAAGTCCCGTCGAGAACAGGTCATTCGTAGTACTCCTTGGGGTCATGAGGGTTATGGCATTTGATACATTCGTAGCGCCGCTTGTGCGTCCTGTCGACAATGCTCACCAACGCACCTCGATCGCTGTTTGGGTAGTCGAGGAACGCATGGCATCTCAGGCAAAGCGATCTGTCTTTGTCGAGCGGCAGGAATTCATTCGGATCAGGATGATCGACAGACGGGCCGTGGCAATTTTCACACTCGACCGTCTGGTGCGTTGAACTATTCAGTGCTGCGAGATTTTCCTCGTGACACTCCTCGCACGATTCCCGGCCCTGGTACTTGACGGGAAAGTCCTGCCATTCCTGAATATTGCTGAGGCGATGGAATCCGTAAGTGAAGTTCTGCCCGTGCACACCGAAGTCGTCGGGAACAAGAAATACACGGGCGACGAAAATCGCTCCTACCAAGCCGATGGCTACCCATAAAGGGCGCAGTACATGCCACTTCATCTTCACCTCTCCCGTAGTTCTTTGTGGAACTCGAAAGGTTTGCGAGCAATCAGTACTGCAGTTTTTCTTGGTTCAAGTCAGAGCAGCGATTGCTCAGGTCTTCTCCCCGATGCTCAATGAATACTGAGCATGGCAAAGACGCACAATACGTAGAATCCGTAGAAGATTGAGTGAACGCGGCGTTAGTTCGTCAGGGCCGATGCAACAGCTTTCCTGCGCAGATACGCATAGACCTCAAGCAGCGGCAGCTCCTTGGGACAGATGTCGTGGCAGGCCATCATGCCGATGCAGCCAAACACACCGTTCTCATTTGAAATAACTTCATACCAGTCAGAGTCATCACGCGTGTCGCGTGGGTCCATCGCAAAACGTGCCATGCGATTGAGACCCGCAGGACCGGCGAAGTCGCCTTTGACGTTTGCGACACCACAAGACGCAACACAACAACCACATTCGATACAGCGGTCGCTGTCGTAAATAGACTGTGCGAGCTCGTCGTCCATGCGGTCTTCCTGCGCATCCGGGTCGAACGCTTTCTCCGCATGTATCCAGGCTTCCGTCTTCTCGGCCATCTCACGAAACCAGATGCCGGTATCGACCGACAAGTCGCCGACCAGCTTGAATACGGGTAAGGGATGTAAGCGAATCACATCGGGCAAGTCAGAGGTTTGCGTTCGGCAACCGAGGTTCGGGCGACCGTTCACCATCATGCCGCAAGAGCCACAGATCGCTGAACGACACGCGAAGTCGAACTGCAGGCTCGGGTCCTGCTTCTCACGAATCTCGTTGAGCGCCATGAACAAGGACATGTAGGGCAGTTCGTTGATCTCGAAGTCCTGCATGTGCGGCGTCGAGTCCGGATCCTGTGGGTTGTAGCGGAAGATCTCGAATTTTAGCCGGCGGTTTCCATTGGCCTCACTCATTGCCAGCCCTCCGTCGGTAGCTTGCCTTGCTCAGACTGGGCCTGCTCAACTCCCTGATTGTAGTCTTCGATCGTCTGCTCCATTTCGATGCGCTCGTCACGACCATAACCGCGATGTCCCGGTGGTAAGTCGAGTACCCCAACGGGCTCATAGCTGATTTCGGGCGCATCGGACGACTCCGGCCAACGCGCGAGCGTTCTGTTGAGCCATTTGGCATCATCACGTAGTGGATGGTCGGACCGAAAATGTGCACCCCGGCTTTCGGTACGGGCAAGTGCGCCCATCGCAGTGATCAGCGACAGCCGCACCATGTTCTTGATGCGCAGCGCGAACGTGAGTTCGGGATTCATGCCCGGCACTTTGGAACGCAGCACGATGTTGTCGCATTTGACGAGTAGCTCTTTGAGCTCGTTGACAGCGAGAGCGAGCTCTTCACCGGTTCTGAAGATGCCGACTCTGCCAATCATGACTTCGGCCATCGCATCGCGAATCTCGTAAGCGCCCGGACCGGAGCCTTCTGCGGCCAGCAATCTCGCCGCACGTTCTTCGGCTTTCTTCACAGCTTCGTTCGCTACCCGTGTATCGACGTCTACGCCACCGGCGCCAATCGTCTTCGCAATATGCCGGCCCACGAGGCGACCTGAAACAATTGTCTCAGCGAGGCTGTTGCCACCGAGGCGGTTGAAGCCATGCATGTCCCAACACGATGCTTCGCCAACCGCGAACAGGCCGGCCATGTTGTAAGCCTCGCCTTCCTTGTTTACGCGTACACCCCCCATCGAATAGTGCTGCGTCGGGCGTACGGGAATTAGATCTTTCGCCGGATCCAGGCCTACGAAGTCGCGACAGATCTCCCAGACTTCGCGCAATTTGGTCTTGAGGTGTTCGTCGCCGAGGTGCCTGACATCAAGCCACAGGTGAGGGCCATGTTCAGTCTCGACACCGTGGCCATCGCGCATGCGGCGCGCCATGTGACGGGAAACAACGTCGCGACTCGCAAGCTCCTGCTTCTCCGGTTCCGCCTCAACCATAAAGCGATTCAGTTCCTTGTCAAGCAGGTAGCCGCCATCGCCACGACAGCCTTCGGTAACAAGAATGCCACTCGGCGACAGCGCCGTCGGGTGAAACTGCACGGCCTCCATGTTGCCGAGTGGTACGACTCCCGTATTGAGCGCGAGGGCAGCGCCCGTACCCTCGTTGATCGTCGCATTGGTCGTGTACTGGCCGTAAATCCTGCCATGCCCACCAGTGGCTATGACTGTAGCCTTGGCCAGGATCGCCGAGTGGTCGCCTGTGCGCAGGCAACGCGCGACCACGCCGTGGCAGCGTCCGCCTTCGTGAATCAGCTCGACTGCTTCTGCGCGATCGCGCACCGTGACGCCGAGTCGAACCACTTCGCTATCGATCGCATACAGCGCTGAGTGCCCGGTTCCCGCACCGGCATAACAGGCGCGCCATTTCGCCGTGCCGCCAAAGTCCCGATGCATGATCAGACCGTCGTTCTCGAGCGCTTCGTCAATGTTTACACGCTCGCCTTTGATGAAGTAACTGTTAGATCCGCCCTTGACCCGTGTCCATGGCACACCAAAATGTGCGAGCTCGCGTACGGCGATGGGAGCTGCCTCGGCAAAAATTCTTGCGACTTCCTGATCGGCACCCCAGTCAGATCCTCGAACCGTATCGAGGTAATGCACCTCCGGGCTATCGCCCTCTGCTTTGACACAGTTGCCAAGCGCTGCCTGCATGCCACCTTGTGCCGCACAACTGTGACTGCGGCGTGGTGGCACGAGGGACAATATTAGTACGTCGTGGCCTGCGGCTGCAGCTTCGATCGCACAGCGCTCGCCTGCCAGTCCGCCGCCAATGACGAGGACGTCGGTACTTGTGATGCGTCCACTCATGCGCTTGCCCCCGTCAACAGGAATGCCAGTGGCGGAGGTAACACTCCGGCCAGCACAAGCAGTATCACGGCGCCGAGGCCGAGGAACAGCCACAGGATAATGCTTTCGATACGGTGCAGGGTCTTTCGGGCCAGGCTTGAAAACACGCCCCACTTCACAGCCAATCGATACAGGCCGATACTGGCGTGGAATTCGACACAAATCAGCAATATCGCGTACGGCAGCCACAGACCCGCCTGCACGCGCGCAAGACTGGTCACCGATTCGATACCGATACGCTCACCCCACAACGGCGTCAGCACATCGACACCGAGCAGCACGAGGTGGAAGCTACCCAGTACCAGTACCGCCATGCCCGTCCTGACCTGCCAGATCCAGAGCAGCGACTCGCTGTGTGGCTGACCTTTGAGGTCACGGCCCAGTTTGACCATCACCTTGCGCTCCTCGAGCTGAGCTGGAATCTTGCGCGCAGCCAATACCGCGTGCACCAGGAACAGCGTGAAGATCACGATAACGGTTGGTTGCGCAATGAAATACACCTCGAGCTGCAACGCCAGCCAGTCGAAGCCATAGGTACCGACCAGAATGGAACCCACGAACATCATGTGGCCCCACATGAAAAGCGCGAGCACCAAGCCACTACCGCCACTGATGAGCTCGTAGGCGACCTGGCGACCGGCTGTTGTCGATGGCAGAAGCTTCATTCGGATTGCAATATTTCGAGTATGTGGGGATTCTCATCTTCTTCGGCGAGGAGCACATGACAGGTATCGCAGTCGTTGGATATTTCCTCACGCTCGGACGTCCTCATCTTCTTCGCATGACAGCGCTCACAACCAGGTGATTGCTCGTGGCCGATGTGATTCGGATAGGTATCCCACCACACGTTCATTTGCGGGAACACATTGACGGCATAGACATCACCCAGTGCCACCGCGGCAGCCTCGATCGCCTCGGCCTTTTCGGCAGCAATCTCCGGGTAGTTTTCAGCGTAGAATTTCTGCAGCTCTGCGCTGATGACCACACGGGCTTCCTCGTGCGACGGATACTCGGCATCGATGATCCGCAGTCCTTCACGCTTCACAAACGGCAAGGAGCGGTCGATGAGTCCCTCGTTGATGACGCGGTCGATTTCACTGGCCGCCGGCTTGTAAATATGGCTCGGCCTGTTGTGGCAGTCGACGCAATCCATTGTTCGCCAGACGCCACCCTCTTCCGGGGCCCTTCTGTCCGCGTAATGCGTCAGCTCGCCGTCAGCGTTTGTGTACTCGACCTCGTAGATCTCCTCTCGCGTTTCGTCTGACCGGTAACGGATTTCCATGCCGGGATCGACGTGCCAGTGGATACCGGAAGACTCAGATCCGCTTGCCCCGCCTACCCTTAACAGAAGTGCAGTCGTCAGTTCTGTGTTGCTCTCATCCTCTTCGTAATGCTTGATCACCCTGAGCTTGTCGCCAACGAATTTCGTCGGCCAGTGACATTGCTCACAGGTGTCCCGGGCCGGGCGCAAGTCGTGTAGTGGCGTGGGGATCGGGCGCGGATACAAATCCAGCGCGACGGACACGAGTTGCCAGGCACCGTCGAGCTTCGATTTCACGAACCAGTCGGCTCCAGGCCCGATATGGCAGTCGGCACATGCCACGCGCGAATGCGGTGATCTTGCATGAGCTGTGTGCTCCGGCTCCATCACTGAATGACAGGCAAGACCGCAGAACTCCACGGACTCCATGACCTCGACACCCTTGTAGGTCGCACTCGCGAGAATGATGATGTTGACCATCGTCGCACCGAGGAAAACCAGCAGCCAACGGCGTGTATGCGGCACGTTGAGGTCGAAGACCGGCAGCATTTGCGTGGCTTCCCCACCCGGCATCCTGCTTACCTTGCGGCGCCAAAGTACGGCACCAATGGGTATCAGGATCAGACCGAAAGCGAAAATCATCGGCAGTACCAGGTACGTCAGGATACCGAGATACGGCCCACCCTCGAAGCCGAATTGCTGCATCGTGAACAGACTCAGTATCAGCACCAGGCTGGCCAGAGCCAGCGCCGTACCGATCAGGCTGATCACGTTATGCGTAATGGACGCAAAGAAATTCTTGAACACTGCATTCCCCTGATTATTTCGAGACTACGGATTTTTCTCTGCTTATTCTAATCGAGTGAAATGCCGCATGTGTTAAATATTCCATTGGTGCCGGTCTTAGTATCCGGGTTTTCCGAAGCTGTTATGCGTGATTAGTCCTCCGTCTGCTCACCTGACTTTTCATAGACGACCTCACCACGCTCTTCAGCCCGCGAGAACGGTGGCTTGCCTGTCATCCAGGCCGTATCCATCGGATAGACCGCGGGATCGAAAATGACGAAGTAGAAGTGCCAGATCAGGATAGCCAACGTCGCCAGAATCGCCTCGAGAAAGTGCAGGACGGTGGCAGCCTCTGGTACCCAGCCCGGGAGATTCGCCAGTGTGAAGTTCTCGAACCACAGCACGAATCCGGTAATAGCCGTGATCGCAGTTCCCCACAGCGCCGCCCAGTATTCGATCTTCTCCACGTAGCCGAGGCGAACCGGGGCAGGTGGATCATCACGGAGCCCGAGGTTGAAGCTAATACGGTGAGCAAACTCTTTGAAATCTGCAACTCCCGGGAGCATCCCGGCCATTTGACGTCGGGCGCGCACGCTGACGGCGACATGACCGAAGTGGAACAGGCAGGCACCGATCAAGCCGACTGCGGCGACGCGATGAATCAGACCACGGAATACGCCATCGGCGATCTGCACCAGCTCCGCCCACCAACT
>WTCH01000353.1 GCA_013138675.1 Woeseiaceae bacterium
CATGCGAAACCCTTTAACACCCAGGCTCATCAAGTCGTTGAGATACGCAGCAATCTTCGCCTGCACCTCATGCTTGCTCGTGTCGAGGTCGTCGAGCGTACCGAGTTCGCAGGTCTGTATTTCCCAGAGGTCCTGGTAGTCGACGATGCGGTCGTAGTCATTGCGGTCGCAGTGATGAAAGTCGTCGTAGTCGTAAGGGACAGGGTACGAGTACTCAGCGAAGTCCGATCCTGCTATACCGACGCCTTGTGGAAAACCGGCCATGTGGTTGATAACCGCATCGGCGTAAACGTCGACGCCTGCGGCGTTGCAGCGCGCAACCATATCGGTAAATTCCGCACGCGTGCCATTGCGGCTTTCAAGCTTGTAGCTGACGGGCTGGTAACGCGTCCACCAGGCAGGTCCCTGGATATGCTCGTTGGGTGGCGATATTTGCACGGCTGTGTAACCGGCAGGTCCAAGGACCTGCTCACATTCAGCTGCCACATCGGGCCAATGCCATTCGAACAACTGGACGAATGCGACGGGTTGGGCCGGCGTCTCGATGGGAGCCTGCGCCGATCGCTCGTCGGCGCCGCAGGCGGCCAGCACCAGCGCGAGAAGAACCGTAGCGCCGCTATTCCTCACGAACTCTTGTCCAGGACAGCGCTGACAGGGTGAGCGCGATTGCAGAGATCACGAAAATGATGCGCAAGTCATCTGCGCGGCTGGCTGCAAGGCTGATACCCAAACTTACGACGAGCTGTGGTAGCACGACCGATAAATTGAACAAGCCCATAAACAACCCCATTTCAGCCTTGTCTGCCTTTTGCGAAATGATCGCAAACGGCAGGCTGATGATTGACGCCCAGCCCACACCGACGACTGCCATAAGTACATACAGCCCCATCGTCGTCGCACCGAAAAAGTACAGGCCAACATAGCCTGCCGCCATTGTTGCCAAACAAATCGTATGCGTACGAACACGACCGATCCTCTCGGTCATCGGCTCCAGTACCAGCACGGGCAGGGCAGCGCCCACGGCATTGAGAATCAGAAAGGCCATTGAGGTGATCTTGCCGATCTGGATGTTATCGACGCCAGACATGATGCTGTTGAGGTACACGAACAGGAACACAAACGTTGTATGGATGCCGATCCAGCTGAAGGAATGTGCCGCAAGAACCTGGCGAAAGCCAACGAGGTGGTTGGCCGCTCCATCACTGCTTTGCTCTTTGGCGAGCAACGCCTTCACGACCAGGACGATAGTCAGGATGCCGCACACGATTTCGGCGTACCAATGGTCGTGCTCAATGCCGGCGATACGCAACGACATGGCGTAAATATCGTAGGCCAGGAATCCCCATAGTGGCTGGATGTTATTCAGCACGCCAAGCAATGAAGTCTTGCTGGCTGACTGCGCTTCTTCCGGGCTCTCGAGCGTCCGCGGTTCTTCGATAAAGAGCGGCGGGATAATCGAGAACAGCAACACCAGGACCACGCTGACGTAGATCAGAACGTAGTTGCCCCAGACCGCACCGATCGCGTAGGCGCCGACACCAAAAGTGCCGGATACCGTTTGCATCCAGGTATAGCCGCGGGTGCGGTCAACGCCGTCTGGCGTGACGTCAGCGATGATCGACCGCGTCGGGTTGAAGCCAACGTTGATGGCGAAATCGAGTGACAGAACAACGACGAGTGCGACGCCGACGATGCCCTCGAAGCCCATCGCCGAAGAGATGACGTCGATATTGGGTAGTGCCAGCAGCATCAGTGCGGCGATGGTGCCGCCGATGAGCATGAACGGACGCCGGCGGCCGTTCCACAGCCAGACCCGATCGCTGAGCGCGCCGATGATGACCTGGCCGAAAATGCCCGCAATCGGGCCGGCTGCCCAGACGAGGCCGATGTCATGTATCGCGAGGCCGTACTGGGTTGTCAGTATCCAGCTCAGTGCCGAAATCTGCACGGATAGTGCGAAGCCCAGCGCCGTGGCGGGCAGGGCGAGTATGGCGAGAAACGTCTTGCTCAGGTTCTGCTGCATTTTCAGCATTTTATTGTTCCTTGTTATCTGCCGTTCCGAGCAGGAATTTCAACGGGATATGGGCGCGCTCGTTCCACGCGCCCTCGTTGTGACCAGCCCCTTCGATCTTGTGCGTCTGCCAGGTCGAGCCTTGCTCGTAGCCAAGTTCAAGCATCACATCGTCTACTGCTTTTTGATGCGGTTCGTACTCGCTATCCAGTTCTTCGGTTCCGAAATCAAAATAGATGCGGTGCTCGCCAGGTGGCGGTATCGCGCTTCGCAGGTACTCGAGTACGGGTTCATTGCCAGCCGGGTTGTCTAGCATCATTGAGGATGGCCAATGCGTCGAGACACAGGCCGCTCCGGCGAAGACGTCCGGGTACTCGATGACACCGTACAGCGAAATCAGTGCGCCCATGCTTGAGCCCATCATCATCGTGTCGTCTCTTCCGGGTTTCGTTCGATAGTTGTTGTCGACAAATGGCTTGAGCTCTTCGACAACAAATCGCAGGTACTCTCGCGACGTGGGTT
>WTCH01000302.1 GCA_013138675.1 Woeseiaceae bacterium
CGCGAGTAGGCGGCGTGCCCATTGTGCCCGTATCCTGCGCGGCCGACCGTGCCTGGTATCTCGATCGCTGGGACCGTTTCATGATCCCGAAACCCTTCAGTCGCGTCGTCATTGGCATTGGCGAGCCCTATGAGATCCCGCGTGAAACACGACTGGATGACATTGAGCCGCACAGGCTGAACGTTCAGCAACGAGTCATGTCTCTCATGCAAGAATGCGAGGACAAGCTTAAGGCCGACTGAGGGCTGGTTGTTGAACCGATATTTGAGAATGTTGCCGTTGCTGGCGCTGTACGCGGTGCCCCTGCAGGCGGAGTCCTTGCTGACGCCTCACAAAGCCACTTACAAGGTCAAGATCAGCGTTCTCGGTGGCCAGTTGGATACGGAGCTGCGACAAACAGCGACGGGATACTCTGCAACCCACATCATTGAGCCAACGGGCATGTCGCGTATGTTCGCACGAGGCAGCATCGTGGAGACCTCCCATTTCGATTCAGCATCCGATGGAGTCCGGCCGCGCGAGTATGTGTCCAGGGACACCCTGTCTCGGGAGAAAGAGAATGCGACGATCCATTTTGACTGGGACAACGGTGAAGCGCGCGGTACGGTCAATGGTGGTGAGGTCGTGTCCGTCATCGATGGCCTCGCGCACGATCGGGTCTCGATTCAATACGAGCTCATGCATGACCTCGTCAGCGGCGATTCCAGCGCCAAATACACCATGTTCGATATCGATCGTTTGCGGCCGGTCAATGTCCAGATCATCGGCGAGAAGATTGTGAAGGTCCCTGCTGGAGAATTCCAGGTTGTCGGGGTGCAGCACCAGGCTGAGGGTTCAAAGCGCGTCACGACGCTTTGGTGCGCTGAGCAACTGGGCTACCTGCCCGTCGTTATCGAGCAGCACCGCAACGGCAAGCTGCAAGTCAGGGCAAAGTTGGAAATTTACACGCCAACATCCGGGCAGTGATTGTCAGGTCAGCGTTATTGCCATCTGCAGCATCAGGAACATGGCAGCCGTGACCACCCCACTCAGGAACAGGCACACAGCCCATCTGGCGATATAATTTGCGTGCGCGGCGCCGATGAATACCGGAGCAGCAGGCAAAAGCATTACAAAGGTGAGCGGATAGACGACAGCCGCTACTCGCGGAAAACGAAAAGCCCAGCTACGCAGCCCAGGCTGTGCACGAACGGCTTGCGCAATGTCTTCAAGCTCACCAAGCATCGCCATTGCACCGGAGCGTGCCGACCTGTTATCGAGACCTTCTGACAATGCCTGTTCGACGAGGTCTTCATAGTGATCGTTGAGTTCGTCGACGGTGCGACGCACATGTCGTGGGGCAACGCCGGAGCGCAGCAGCTCACTTTGTAAGCGCGAAAGATCGAGCTCATGCATGGCTTGGAACCTCCAGAGCGTTGGCTATACCTCCCTGGATACGACGCCAGTCATCCTGCAGTTTTCCCAGCCGTTGCCGCCCTTTTCCAGTCAGTGAGTAATACACCCGCGTACGGCCAGAAACTGCCATCCGCTTCGATTTGAGAGAACCACTGCGTTCCAGTGAGTGCAATACGGGATAGATGACGCCCTCGCCCAATGAAATAGCCTCGCCCGTAGCCGCCCGAATCGAGCGTACGAGTTCATAGCCATACATTTCGCTTTGGTCGAGCAGGCGGAGCAATAGAAGCTCTGGTACGCCGCTCATGAAGGGAGGATTGCTTTGCGTCATGTGTGTGCCCTTCTGCTATTTAGCTTTCCGACGATACCTCGAACAACAAGGTATGTCAACGGTTACTTTGTAGTTCTAGGTATGTACACTATACCTAGTTGTTCGAGGTATTAAACGGTCGCGGGAATCAACAAGAGGACGCAAACATGTTTGCCAACTTCGCCACCGCAATCACATCCAGCACAGCAGTCACCCTGGCCCTGCTGTACGTCATGAACCTGCTTATCGGAATTCAGCCTCAGGTCCTCGCCGAGCCCAGGGACCGTATGGACCTTGTTTGGATCCATGCTCCTGACCCCGAAGAACCGCCCGACACAATTAAGAACAAGCTCGATAGAAAGACGTTTGAGCCTACGGTACCGCCGACCACGGAGGTACCCAGCAACCAAGAATCAACGATCGGCTTCAGACTGCCTCGGTCCGGACCACCGCCCATCAGAAATTACACCGGACCCGAATCACTGGTACAGGACGGACCATTGGTGGCCCTCGTACGTCCTCATCCCGCCTATCCAGCGCGTGCGCTGCAATCTGGCCTGGAAGGCTGGGTAGTCGTTCGGTTTGACGTTCTCGCGAACGGAACCGTAGCGAACATCCAGGTCGTCGAGTCCAGCAATCCCATGTTTGAAAACTCTGCACGCAGGGCCGCGACACGATTCCGCTTCAAAGCGCGTGTCATTGAAGGGGTCGCGCAGGTTACGACAGGAGTCGAAAACATCTTCAGGTATCGCATGGAGGACTGAATCGCTTGCCCGGGCGGCGGTCGTTGGAACGCCTTTCCTTCCCGCCGGGCCGCCTGATTGGCCGTCGCCCGTTTTAACCGTCACGTAGTTAGACGCGATCGAATACCTGCCGCACATCCAGTTTTGACTTTTTGTTGTCAACGATCCGGATCGTGCGAATCATCACGTCCTTGCCGTCAAGCCGGTAGGTCTCGATCAGCATTGCACCCTCCTTGTCACGTGTTTCAATCACGTAGGCGCCATTTTCCCATCCAGAGACACGATCGGCGTAAACGGGCCCAACATTGGCCATCCGTTGCTCCCCGAAGCGGTACTCTTCGACGATAGCCCGGTCGAAACTCACAAACAGTCCGTGCTCGACCTGGGTGATCTTGAGCGCTTCACCTGATTCAAGAAACACATGCACCTGCGTGTCATCTTTTTTCTTGCGGGATGATGTTTTCCTGGATGACTTCGGAATCAGGCCCTCATCGGCACCAGCGGCTTCGCGTTGGATGTCGTTGATCGCCTTGTTCGTCCCCTGGCTGTCGTCGCGAAGTTGCCACCGCCCGGAGAGGTCTACTCCGGCCGGAACCGTGCCGCTTTTGGCGGGTAGTGGATCCCTGCCTGCGCACGACGACAATAAGAGTGCCACAACGACAAGCGCAACCAGTCTCGCTAGATTCACGTCTTCACCTTCTCCGGCAAGGGGATGAAATCGGGTTCACCCGGCACGTCATCAAACTTCCCCTGCTTCCAGTCACGTTTCGCTTGCTCGAGGCGTTCTCTCGAACTGCTCACAAAATTCCACCAAACAATACGCTCTCCTTCGAGCGTGTCACCGCCACAGATCATGAAGTGTGCACCACCTGGCGCGCTGACGGATGCAGACGCCCCGTTCTTCAGCACGGCCAGCACCCCGTCCGAAACAGCCTGGCCATCCAACTCGATGTTACCGGAGACGACGTAAACACCGAGCTCCTCAGCCTCTGGCAGAGTAATTCTAGCGCCTGGTTCAAGTTTAATCTCCACGTACAGGGTCTCGCTGGCTGCTTTCACAGGAGATGTTTTGCCGTACGCGATACCGATGACGACCGTAATCTTCGCACCCTCCTGTTCCAGAACAGGAATGCCATCTGCCGGGTAGTGTTCGAACCTCGGCTCAGTTTCCTCGTGTTCAATTGGCAGTGCGACCCAGGTCTGTAGCCCATGGAGTTTCTGCCCGCTCGCAAGTAACTCCGGAGACACTTTTTCGGAATGCACGATCCCCTTGCCTGCCGTCATCCAGTTGATCTCGCCCGGACGAATCGCCTGCACGTAGCCGAGACTGTCCCGATGCAATATCTCACCCTCGAACAGAAACGTGATGGTGGCGAGGCCAATATGCGGATGCGAGCGTACGTTCACACCGGTGCCGGGCGGAAACTCAGCAGGCCCCATGTGATCGAAAAAGATGAACGGTCCGACACGCTGCCGACGCTTGTCTGGCAACGCACGACGCACCGTGAATTCACCCAGGTCCTTTTCCGCGGGCTCAATCAGCAGCTCAATAACGCCGGTGTCTTCCATCACTACTCCTGTCAACAAACGGCCTTGGCGAGACGTTTCGAAAAGCGATGCCTTCGCTCGACCTTGATTGTATCCAGACCGAGCCAGTCTTTCAGCGCATGCAATTCTGTCGCCAGGGATTCGCAGCAGTTGTCGATATCGACACTGCCCTCCTCGTGAGCATTCAGGACGAGTAGTTGCTTCGCCTGCCGATCTGCCTTGAGGTCCACCCTGCCGACGATTCTATCGCCAACCCGAAAAGGCAGTACATAGTAACCCCAACGTCGCTTGTCGGCTGGAACGTAAATTTCAATGCGATAATGAAAATCGAACAGCCGCTCGGCGCGTTGCCGAAACCAGACGACCGGGTCAAACGGCGACAACAGTGAGACGCCCGCTATCGATCTTGGCAGGCGCGCGACACACGACAGGTAGGCCGGTTCACGCCACCCTTCGACACTGATGAGTGACAATTCGCCCTCTTCGACCAGGTTTTGTACGAGCGGCGCCACAACCCGCGACGACATACGATAGTAGTCGGCAAGATCGGGCAGGGTTGCCACGCCGAGACCTCGGGCCGCGAGCTTCAATAATTCTGTTTGCGCATCGCTGACCGACAGACTCCTCTCAAGATGCTCCCTTGGCAAGATTCGCTCCGGAAGATCGTAGACACGCTGAAAATTCGGCAACCGGTCCCTGACCGCCAGGTCGCCGCGTGCGAAATGGTATTCGAGCGCCCTTCTCGGCATTGAACGATGCCAGTCACCGGGTTTACGTCTCGGCCCGGGCGCGGGCGGTAAATCATTCGCGGTCAATGCACCGTCGCTCTGCACCTGTTTCAGCACGGCATCGAGGTAGACCTTGCGGCCGCGCAAAGCACGCAACGGATTGTTCTTGTGAATCTCGTACGATTGCCGGCGATACTCAAGCAATGGCCAGCTGCTCGCAGGCACGATTGACGCCTCGTGGGCCCATTGTTCCGTGTACTCGCGCTTGTCGTAGACGAATCGTTCGAGTCGTTTGCGATCGTAGGCACCGAGCCGGGACCAAAGCACAAGGAATTGCGCCGGCATCAGCACGTTTACGTAGTCGAGTTGCAACAAACCCAGTGAATCGATCGTGCGCCGAAAATGACGCACATCAGGTCGGCCGGCTGGTCGCTCCCGGTCGAATCCCTGCGCCGCAAGCGCAATGCGCCGCGCCTCGGGCAACGACAGACTCACACGTCGCACTATTCCTCGGGCCCTCTTATTCGTTAGTATCCGGACGTCATCGCATCATACGGACCCAGCGTTTTGAATCTACTCCTTCGGCTCACAGGCCTGCTCTTCCTTTTCGCCTCTACGCTCGCCTGGGCAGATAAAACCGATATCGAAGGCCGTTGGCTCACGCAAAAAGGCGACGGCTGGATAAGGATTCAAATCGTTGGCGATTCGCTGGAGGGATCTGTCGCCGGATCACCCGA
>WTCH01000250.1 GCA_013138675.1 Woeseiaceae bacterium
TTGGTGTTCATGATTTCCCTGCAGTTCGGCATGTATGGGCTCATGATCGACAACACGCTGCAGGCATTTACCGGGCACCTGCAGATTCAGGCGCCGGGTTACATCGACGACAAGAAGATGCGCCAGATCGTGGCCGACATCCTGCCACTTGCCGAGTCCTTACGTGCTGAATTCCCCGAGCAGAATATTGCGGCTCGTGCGACGGGCTTCGCGCTGGTATCGAGCGAGGATCGCAGCTACGGCATCGCTGTATTCGGAGTGGAGCCAGCCTACGAGCCGGGCGTGTCAACCTTACCCGGGCTAATTGCCGAAGGACGCTACCTGGACGATAGCGAGGCCGCCGAGATCATTATTGGTGCAGCGCTTGCCCGAAATCTGCGGGTGGAGTTGGGCGATGAGCTGA
This sequence comes from Woeseiaceae bacterium, assembly GCA_013138675.1. Taxonomy (GTDB): domain Bacteria; phylum Pseudomonadota; class Gammaproteobacteria; order Steroidobacterales; family Woeseiaceae; genus UBA1847. The sequence goes on from WTCH01000250.1 coordinate 404, forward strand.
CACTTCTCGGTAGTGGCCGTGACGGCTCTTTCGCGGCAGCCGTCGTCAACATCGTTGGTATATTCGATAGTGGTATGGTCGATTTCGATCGCAGCATTACTGAAATCCCGCTCGGCTTCTTCCAGGATGTTTTCTACATGGATGGCAGCGGCCATCATGTAGTGATCAACACGGGAAGCATCGATGGCGTCGAAGAGCTACAGGCACGCATCTCGGCAGCATTACCAGTGGATGAAGAACTCGTAGTACACGACTGGGATGCACTACAACCTGGATTGCAGCAAGCCATCAAGGCGGACATGAGTAGTGCGTTCTTCATGTACGGCATTCTCGTTATTCTCGTTGCGTTTAGCGTTCTCAATACGCAGTTGATGTCGGTACTCGAGCGAACACACGAGTTTGGCATCGTCATGTCACTTGGCCTGACCCCCGGCCGTCTTAGCCGGCTGGTGCTTCTGGAGACCTCTATCATGGGCGTCCTGGGCCTGGTGCTTGGCGCGGTACTCGGCGGTCTGTTCACCTACTGGTTCAACGTCAACGGTTTCGCTTATCCGGGGATGGACGAGATGGCCGCGAAATTCAATTTACCGGCACGCTTCTACCCGCAAGTGTCTACGCTTTCGCTGCTGGCGGGTCCGGTTGTCGTATTTATTTTCACCATTCTTGCGGCACTGTACCCGGCGCTCAAGCTGCACAAATTGCATCCGGTTGAAGCGATGAGGGCGGTCTGATGCATATGTTCGGTATCTTGCTGCGACTGGCCTGGCGCAACCTGTGGCGCAATCATCGCCGCACGCTGATCATGTTATTGGCTATTGTGCTCGGCACCTGGGCCATGATTTTTATGACGGCGCTGATGCGCGGCATGGTTTCGCAAATGGTCGCCGATGGCATCAGCGTTTTGCCGGGCCACGTGCAGGTGCATCATCCGGACTACCGTGACGATCCTAGTATCGCGAACTTAATTGCTATAAGTGACGAAGAGCTGTCGGAACGGTTCGGCTCATCTGCTGATTTTTTAGCTTGGGCGACCCGCATACGTGTACCGGCTGTCATTACGAGCGAATACGAATCTCGCGGCGTTACATTGCTGGGCGTCGATCCGCTGCAGGAGCGAGGCCTGACTTTCGTGGACTACGACGCGGTGGAAGGACGCTTCCTCGAGTCGGCGGACGACACTGGCGTCGTTATTGGCAGAAAACTCGCGACAACACTCAATACCAAGGTTGGCAAGCGCATTGTCCTGATGAGTCAGGACCCGGAAAACGAAATCGCGGATCGCGGTTTTCGCGTTGTCGGGCTGTTTGATGCCAACGTTCAGGCTTACGAGGAAGCCTATGTCTTCGCCGGCAAGGCGACGACCCAGAAAATGCTGCGAGTGGGCGACCAGGTCTCGGAACTCGTTGTCCTTGGCGACGACTTTCGCGACGTAGAGGCGGAGTACAACAAGACTGTTGAGTTCATCGATGGTCGCGCCGAAGTGAAACGCTGGATCGAGCTGGACGCCTACCTGGGTACGATGCTAAGCGTCATGGACGGTTTTGTACTGGTGTGGATTATCGTCATATTCCTGGCGCTGTCGTTTGGTCTCGTCAATACGTTGGTGATGGCCGTATTCGAGCGAGTTCGGGAAATCGGTCTGATGCTGGCACTCGGCATGCGGCCTATCTATATTCTCGGCCAGATCATCGTTGAGTCCCTGCTACTACTGGCCATCGGGCTTGCGATCGGCACTGTGCTCGCCTGGGCTGCAGTACAGCCGATGAAAGATGGCGTCGATCTCAGCATTGTCGGCGAAGGCATGGAGATGTGGGGCATGTCGAGCGTTTTGTATCCCGAGTTGTTGCTCAGTGACGTGATTCTCGCGAACGTGGTTGTATTGGTACTTGGATTTCTCGCGAGCCTGTCGCCTGCATGGCGTGCGGCTCAGTACGAACCGATTGAAGCAATTACAAAGGTCTGATCATGACGGCAGTACGTTGCATTGATTTATGCAAAACCTATCGGCAGGGCGACGAAGACATCAAGGCGCTCGATCACGTCAGTATCGAGATCGACCAGGGCGGCTTCGTCTGTCTTTCGGCGCCGTCGGGCGGCGGCAAAACGACGCTGCTCAACGCGATCGGCGGACTGGACAAGCCGGACAGCGGCGAGATCTACATTGCTGGCCAGCGCATCGACAACCTGTCGAAAGGTGAGCTTGCGGAGCTGCGTCTGCGGCAGATCGGCTTCGTATTCCAGGCGTTCAACCTGATCCCGGTACTGACAGCCCGAGAAAACGTCGAGTTCGTGATGCAAGTACAGGGTGTGGCTGCGTCCGAGCGGCAGAAACGGGCTGTCGAGATACTCGAAGAAGTCGGACTTGCCGGACTCGACGACCGGCGTCCGTCGGATATGTCCGGCGGGCAGCAACAGCGTGTAGCCGTCGCGCGCGCGATTGTGTCGCGGCCTGCATTGGTACTCGCAGACGAGCCGACGGCAAATCTCGACTCCAAGACGTCCGACGGTTTGATGGAGTTGTTCCGCGCGCTTAACGACCATCACAACACGACATTCGTCATCGCGACCCATGACAAGCGCGTCATGAGCTACGCGAAACGGCTTGTGCGCATGCTGGACGGACGAATCGTCGAAGATATCGAGCAAGATGCCGCGTAGTTCTGCGTTAATTCTTCTTTTCTTCTGTGTTGGCGCATTTGCCGAAGACGCCGCCTACGACTTCGGGGGGCACACAAAACTGCGATTGGTCGGGCAGGGTTATCCCGATGACAGCCTGTTTCGTGATCTCGTCGGTTCAACGTCACTGGATGGGGCGGGTGAGTTACGCCTGAACTTCTCGGCGAAGCGCGACGGCTGGTCGTTTCACTCCGACTACCAGTTGCTCGGCTTGTACAGTGAATTTCTGCCGATGGGAATGCCGAATGACGATAACAGGTTGTTCGACCTGACCAAAACGATAAGCGAGGGCTCCGACAACGCATTTCTGCACCGGCTCGATCGCCTCTGGTTCGGCTATACCGGCGAAAAGGCCGTGATCAGGGTAGGGCGGCAAGCCCTGTCGTGGGGCAACGGTCTGTTTTTTGCCCCGATGGATCTCGTCAACCCGTTCGATCCGACGACGATTGACACCGAGTACAAGACCGGTGACGACATGGTGTATATGCAATACCTGAGGGACAACGGTGATGATGTCCAGGGAGCCGCGGTTTTTCGCCGCGATCCAGCTAGTGGCGATGTCGAAAGTGATCAGGGCACAGTCGCGCTCAAGTACCACGGCTTCGCCGGGGAGACTGAGTACGACATCCTCGTCGCTGAGGATCACGGCGATACGGTTTTCGGGCTTGGCGGCGCTGGTAGTCTGGGCGGCGCCGTGTGGCGAGGCGACGTTGTTGTCACGGATACGGACAGCGACACCATCGTCGAAGTCGTCGCTAACCTCAGTCACTCCTGGTTGTGGGGAGAGCACAATATCAGCGGCACGGCCGAGTACTACTTCGATGGCGATGACAGGAACTACGTCGCCGGCAGCCTGATGATCGAGATGTCCGCGTTATGGATGATCACGCCTACGCTTGTTGCAAACGTTGATGACCCGAGTGCGCTACTGCAGTTCGTCACACAGTACAGCCTGGGTGACAACATGACGTTTCTCGGCAGCCTGAACCTGCCGTTGGGCAGCAATGGCACGGAATTTGGTGGCCCGGAATCGGGTATTCCGAATCGCTATTTGTCGTTCGATGTCGGTGTTTTCGCGCAGTTGGCCTGGTATTTTTGATATCGCCCGCTAGTCAGGTCCCCCTTGAGGGGAGGCGGGCTCCTACGACGCGGACAGGTCCTTGATGTTCTGCAACAGGTTCGCGAATGAGTGCTCTCGTTCGGAACCGAATACGGGATCGAGCGTGTCGAAATTTGATATGTCGACGAACATTTCTTTCTCGCTATTCACAAGATCCCTGGCGCGCCGGAATAGATCTTCCTCCTCCCACGCTATGTGCTTTCGCAGCATCGTCACATAGTTGCTCGTGTCCTCGACCAGCCGCTCGCGCGTGACTGTGGCGCCGGATGCAACCGCTTCGACATCGTTTCGCAGCGCCTCGCCGAGTTTGGCAAGTTCCTGATGTTCGGGTTCGACACGTTCGAGTCCTTTAGTCATCTCCGGTTTTTCGGATTTCATCACTCCATAGAGCAAGTCTTCCTTCGGGTGATGTACGGCATCGGAATAGACGGTCATGTAGCGCATGATGTCATGGACCAACTCGTAGTCGGGCCGCTCTCCGTCGCGTATGTGCTCAATCTGCTGGCCAAGCAAGTCCAGCATGACCGTCATATTGCGGTGGTCTGCACGAAGATCGTCAAGAAGGTCTGCGAGTAATAGAGTCATTTTTGGGCCTCAAGGCTGCCCAATCATCGTGCCCGTAGACGAGCTTTGCCGTAATCCGGGTTTTCACTTACACCTCGTACGCCTGTCATTTCCGTATAATGATGCGATGATCCTGCGACGTGTCATTGCTTACCTGGTGCTGAGCGCGCTTAGCGCCTGCTCAGTTAACCCGGTGACCGGTGACCGTGATCTCATGCTGGTCAGCGGTGAGCAGGAGCTCGCCATGGGCCTGCAGAATTATGTGCCTATGCAGCAGTCGCAAGGCGGCACTTATGACGTCGATCCGGCACTTACGGAGTACGTCAGCTCGGTTGGGCACAAGCTCGCCGCCGTCAGCGAAGTCAAACTACCGTATGAATTCGTTGTGCTGAACAATTCAGTGCCAAACGCGTGGGCGCTACCGGGCGGTAAGATCGCGATCAATCGCGGCTTGTTGACCGAACTCAATTCCGAGGCCGAGCTTGCCGCGGTACTGGGCCACGAGGTCGTGCATGCTGCAGCGCGGCACAGTGCCCAGCAGATGTCGCGCGGCATGATGACGCAAGGCCTGGTCCTCGCGACGACGGTCGCAGCCAGCGACAGTGGCTACGGCGACCTTGCGGCCATGGGTGCAGGTCTTGCCGGGCAGTTGACGCTCTCAAGATACGGTCGCGATGCTGAACTCGAGTCCGACAAATACGGCATGCGCTTCATGTCCAGGGCCGGCTACGACCCGCAAGGTGCAGTGACCCTGCAGGAAACGTTCGTAAGACTGAGTGCGGGCCGCGACCAGGACTGGTTGAGTGGAATGTTTGCGAGCCATCCGCCGTCCGAGGAGCGCGTAAAGGAAAACAGGCGCCGCGCCAAGAACCTGCCGGCCGGTGGTGAACTCGGTACCGAACGCTATGCGGCTGTGATGAAAAAAACGATGGCGGTCAAACCCGCCTACGATGCCTATGACAAGGGTCGCAAAGCGCTTGGCGAGAAGAAAAACGACGAGGCACTCGCGTTGGCGAACGAAGCGCTGACGCTGTTCCCCGAGGAAGCGAACTTCCATGCGTTGCGCGGCGACGTGCGGCTCGTCAACAAGCAGTACGACATGGCCGTGACCAACTACAGTCGCGCGATTACTCGTCGTGACGATTTTTTCTACTACCACCTGCAACGAGGCATTGCGAAACAAGAGCTAGGCCAAACGGATTCCGCGATGGTCGACCTCGAGCGCAGCCTGGAAATCATGCCGACGGCCCCGGCGCACTTCACGCTGGGTGAGATCAAAGAACAGCGAGGGCAGACAGATGAAGCCATCGGGCACTACAAGATTGTGGCTAAAAGCGGCAGCGGGGATATTGCGAAAGCTGCCTACGAGGCATTGCTGAGACTTGAGCTGCCAACGCAGCCCGCGTCGTACATTTCCTCAGCTTGTGGCAGCGAGACCGGCGGTCAGATCGTCGTTCAGGTGCGCAATGACACGCCGTTGCCGGTAACCGGCGTGCAGGTTCGGTTTCAGTATGTCGACAGTTCGGGCACGCAGCGGCAATCGGTTCAGAGCTTCAGCGGTGAACTGGCGCCGGGCAAGATTGTAACTGCGGGCACCGGGTTGACGCCGTATCCGTCAACCCGATGCGAAGCTGCAGTTATTCAAGCTCGTCCAGCAGAGACTCCATCTCGTCCATGATCGCATTCATCTTGGCGACGATAGCCAGGTAAGGCTCAGGCTTGGCGAGATCCACGCCTGCTTCGACGAGCAACAAGTACGGATAGTTGGATCCGCCGGCACGCAGCAGGTCCTTGTAATTTTCGACGCCTGCTTCTCCGTCTTCGACGATCTTGGCGTACAAAGCCGTGCCCGCCGTCTTTGACGTGGCGTACTGATACACGTACATGTTGCGATAGAAGTGCGGTACAAACATCCACTCATTGGTGTACAGATCATCGATGACAACGACGCCCTCGTCGTGCCCGTGATAGCGGCGCAGAATATCTCCGTAGATTTCGGAAAT
>WTCH01000121.1 GCA_013138675.1 Woeseiaceae bacterium
GTACTATTTCGAGATCTTCGTATTTCAAAGCGAGCGAAATACTAGCCTGATTCCTCGCAATCGACCGTTGTCGCTGCGATGGGCGTAGAACGCCACCGAAACTGCTGATAAGGTCAGCAAAAGAACAACGAGGGGCCACCATGAAATACCAACTGATCGCGGCACTAGCTGCCGTTTCCCTGTGTGCGCAGACCTTTGCGCAGGATGAAGATTCCGAACCCGGGTTCAATGAGGCCACATTCAAGGGCCTGGAGCTACGCGGCATTGGGCCCGCGCTCATGTCCGGTCGTATTTCAGACATTGTTATTCACCCGGAGAACAACAGCGTCTGGTATGTCGGCGTCGGTAGCGGCGGCGTCTGGAAGACGACCAACGCAGGTACTACGTGGGAGCCGATCTTCGATAACGAAGACTCGTACTCGATCGGATCGATCACGATTGATGCAAACAACCCGAGCACGGTCTGGGTTGGCACGGGCGAGAACGTAAGTGGTCGCCACGTGGGCTATGGCAGCGGTATCTATCGCAGCCGGGACGGTGGTGCGAACTGGGAGAACCTGGGGCTCGGCGACTCGCAGCATATCGGCATGATTCGCATTGACCCACGCGACTCCGATACGATTTTCGTCGCGGCACAAGGACCGCTGTGGTCTGGTGGCGGCGATCGCGGCCTCTACAAATCAACAGATGGCGGTGAGAACTGGCGCAAGGTGCTCGGTGATGGCCTGGGCAATACTGAGCTTGACGACCAGTACACGGGAGTTTCCGAGGTTCACATGGATCCGCGCAACCCCGATGTCATGTACGCGGTTTCGTGGCAACGTCTGCGTAATGTCGCAGTCGTCATGGACGGTGGTCCGGGTACTGGCATTCACAAGTCTGTAGACGGTGGTGAAACCTGGCGTCAGCTCACCGAAGGGCTGCCCGAAGGCATGATGGGCAAGACCGGTGTTGCTGTTAGCCCGCAGAATCCCGATGTCGTCTACGCCACGATCGAACTCGACAACCGCACAGGCGGTTTCTGGCGTTCGGCTGACGGCGGCGAGTCGTGGGAGAAGATGAACGACTATCTCTCCGGTGGTACCGGACCACATTACTACCAGGAGTTGTTTGCCAGTCCGCACCAGTTCGATCGCGTCTACCAGATGGACGTGCAAATGCACATGACAGAAAACGGCGGCAAAGATTTCACCGACCTCCGTCATGAGACCAAGCACTCGGATCACCACGCGTTGGCATTTCGGCCCGATGACGAGAACTACCTGATCGTCGGCACGGATGGTGGCATCTACGAGACGTTCGACCTTGGTAAAACCTGGCGATTTGTCAGCAACTTGCCCATCACACAGTTCTACAAAGTTGCCGTTGACTACGACGAGCCGTTCTACAACATCTATGGCGGAACCCAGGACAACAACAGCCAGGGCGGACCGTCACGTACCAATGATATTTCGGGTATTCGAAACGCCGACTGGTTCATTACGTTATTCGCCGACGGGCATCAGTCCGCTGTCGACCCAACCAATCCCGATATCGTTTATGCAGAGTGGCAGCAGGGCAACCTGTCACGTTACGACCGGCGCACAGGCGAGAAGGTGTATATCCGGCCACAGGCGCGAGAGGGTGAGGCACCCGACCGCTTCAACTGGGATTCTCCGATCCTGATCAGCCCGCACGACTCGAAGACCATTTTCTTCGCATCGCAGCGTGTCTGGCGCAGCGACAATCACGGCGATTCATGGACGGCAATTAGTGGTGACCTGACACGCAATGAAAATCGTGTCCGCCAACCGGTTATGGGCAGGACCTGGAGCTACGACGCACCGCGCGACCTTTACGCGATGTCGCAATACAACACCATTACGTCGCTGTCCGAGTCTCCGCTGGTTGCAGGTCTGATCTACGCAGGCACTGATGACGGCCTGATTCAGATTACCGAAGATGGTGGCCAGACATGGACCACGGTCGATGATCTTCCGGGCGTACCTGATCGCTTCTTCGTCAACGACATCAAGGCCGACCTGCATGACCCTGACACGGTTTACGTCGTGGTCGACGATCACAAGGGCGGCGATTTCTCGCCGTACATCCTGAAGAGCGACAACCGTGGGCGCAGCTGGCGCAGTATCTCCAGCAATTTGCCGGAACGTCACGTGTTGTGGCGCGTCGTACAGGATCACGTTAAGCCGGGACTGATGTTCCTTGGCACCGAGTTTGGTGTGTACTTCACTGTGAACGGTGGTGACGCCTGGACCAGGCTCAAAGGTGGTTCGCCGAACATCTCATTCCGTGATCTTGTGATTCAGAAACGAGAGAACGACCTGGTTGGTGCGACGTTTGGGCGCAGCTTCTATGTGCTCGACGACTATAGTCCGTTGCGCGATGTCAACGAGGCAATGTTGGCGGGTGGTAACGCACTGTTCCCGGTTCGCGATGCGCTCTGGTACGTACCGAGAAGCGGGCTCGGCTGTGGCGAGCCGATGTGCCAATCCAGCCAGGGTGACAGCTATTTCATGGCGCCTAACCCGGATTTTGGCGCTACATTCACTTACTACCTCGCCGAAGGGTTCAAGAGCAGCAAAGACACCCGGCGTGAGGCAGAAAAGAAACGTGAGGCTGAGAATCAGAACGTAACTGCGGCCGACTGGGGAACGATTCTCCGGGAGGATCGCGAGGACGCACCGGCGATTGTCTTTACTGTGACCAATAGTCGCGGCGGTGTCGTGCGGCAGATCGAAGCGCCGGCGGATGCCGGCTTCCATCGGGTAGCGTGGGATCTCAGGCACCCGTCACTGCAACCCTGGTCCGCTGAGGAAGAGGAAAACTACTTTGGCGGCGGTGGTGTGCTGGTTGTCCCCGGTACATTCTCGGTGAAAATGCAGGCTCGCAACGATGGCGCATTGACCAATCTCGGTGAGCCGCAGGACTTCAATGTCGTTTCGATTCGACCGGATCCGGTGCTTCCAGGCAATTCGCAGGAACAACGCGTGATATTCGAAGTACAAGTGGACGAGCTGTCACGGGCATCTGGTGGCACCGTTGCCTCGATCGACGAGGTGATCGCCGAGCTGGATGCAGTGAAGCAAACGCTCGAACGGTCCTTTGCCGATGGTTCGCTGTACGAGCTCGCGAATTCGATTCAGCAGAATCTGAAGATCCAGCGTGATCGCCTTGGTGGCAATGAGAAACGCGACATGTACCTGGATCCGGACGAGATGACTGTTGGCGCACGTCTGTGGCACGCCGGGTTTGTATTCTCTCAAGGCGCTTCCGGCCCGACGCCTGAGCAGCGCGAGTCACTGCGTATTGCAAGAGCCCTGTATGACGAAATCGTGGCCGAATTGCGCACGCTCGTTGACGAGGAGTACGCAGGTCTTAAGGAAGCGATGGATACGGCCAGAGTGCCCTGGACGCCGGGACGCGGTATTCAGAAATAGGTCGGCATCATCCGTGACCCGAGTGGTGCAACCACGCATCGTGGGTCTTGAAGTGATCGCTGAACCAGCGGTCGAGGTCGTCGGTTAACTGGGCTTCATCCAGCACGCCTTCGTCCTCGACCTCGTCCATGATGTCACGCAGGTCGTCGAGCAGTGTTTCGTGATCTTCCTTGTGATCGGCGAGGGCGGGGTAGTGCGTCTTGCGCATCATCTTCTCTTCGAGTGCGAAGTGTGCGGCGATTTGGTTGTATATCTCACCTAGCACATCGATGACCTTGTCGGCGTCAGCGCCCGCCTGAAGATCCTGCTGCAGGCTCCTGATCAGCTCGATCAGTTCACGATGCTCGTGATCGACCTCTTTGATGCCGACACTGAATTCTTCTCTCCACTGCAATACGGTCATCGGAATGCGAAGCCTCCATTTTCAGCCTTGAACGTAATCGTCATGTAGCGACCCGCGACGAGAGTCACGTCCTCGGAATGAGTGTAGTCCCAACCGTCCTCGCGTGCTGTATCCCGTAACTGCACGGCAATCGTATGCATGCCGGGCGCGAGATCAAAGCGCTCGTAGATCGATGCAGGCCCGTCTTCCCACAATCCGGATGGCAAAGCCTCTTGTTCGAAGGTGATTTCGCCGTCGACACTCAGCTGCAGTATCAAAGGCAGGCGCTGGCGCTCGCAGGAGTGCGTGCGCCGCATGTTCGGAGCAAGCTCGGCGACTTGCTGCGGAGTGAGCTTTACGCACGGTACAACGCGTTCTGTTGCGTGACTTAACGACAGCTTGACGTTGGCCAACTCCGGCGACGCATATTGATAGCGAGGCCAGAACGACAGGTAGCCAACCGCAATCGCGAACGCCGCGTACGCAATAACCTGCAGCAGGTAGCGCATCGCATTATTCACGGTTGCGCCTCCGTTTCGGTTCTTTGGGCGGCAGGCCTTCGAGCCAGGTCCTGAAGTCCTGCAGGTCGCGCTCGCGGCGTTTGCTGCTGCCTACGGGCAGCCAGCTGGTTTCCAGTCGGTCGCGATCGACTCGCTTGCGCAGGTAGGGGTCGCGGCTGCCGTCAATACGCTGGTTTGTCCAGTCATCGCCCAGACGGTAGTAGCAGTCGCCCTTGGCGCAGCCGGCAAGCATGACGCCGTCCGCCAAATCGCGCGACAAGGCAAAATCGATAAAAGCCGGTGGCAGCATGCCGACACACGGCATCGTGATGACGTGGGCGCCATTTTCGCCCAGTTTTTCCACGCCGGAGTGGTCGCATGCATAAACGATGATGCGCGGTCCGTCACTAGCTTGCTGGCCAGCAGCAAGCGTCTTCTCGCGCAGATCTGCAACGGTGTTATCGGGTAATTCGATGCCCGGAACAATGGCCGATGTGCGCCGGAATGGCGTTGCCGTCGGGCAGGAACCGGTGCAGATGCCGCAGCTCACACATTGATTCGTATCAACAACTGCCTCGAGCGCAAATGATGCGCCGTCGCTGCGTGGTTCCATCGAAATTGCACTGAATGGGCAGTCGTCGAAGCATCGCCCACAGCCATTGCAGTTTTGCAGGCTGACCACGGGCGTCCAGATTTTCTTCGCGGGCGGCAGCCATGGCATCAGCGACAAAACGATCGAGCCGACAACCAGAACCAACCACAGTCGTCCCCCGGGGATAACATCGAGCAGTGGGTACACGGCGAGGTAGTACCAGTCGAGATTGACACTGGCCGGTACGACATCGAGATTCGCAGGGCCCTGGCTGACCGCGGGATAGACGAGTGACAGTACGACAAGCGTAATGGCGGTGCCGATGGCGAGCGGCCGTGGAGGATTCACGCGCGCCCGGGCGTGACGTTGTATGTGCAGCCACATCAGGAACAGCATGAACAATGGCGCGAAGATGTGCATGAATACCATGAGCGTGAAGAAACGCCCACCGAGCGTGGAGCTATTAAGGAAATTATTGGCGATCGGTTCGCCGAATAACGGCAATGTGTCGAGCCATTCCGAGGTTGCGATGGCGATGTATTGCGCCATCGAATCCCACACGAGCCAGTAACCTGTAATGCCGCACATATAGATGAACCACAGCAGCGGTACGCCGGTTATCCAGGCAAAAAACCGCTTGCCGCGCAGGCGGTCGAGAGAGAACTCACGCAGGATGTGCAGGAATACAACGATGACGAGCGCGTCTGACGCGTAGCGATGCAGGCTGCGCATAATGCCTGCCGCATACCACTGGTCATTGGTGATGTATTCAACCGACTCGTAGGCATCGGTGATACCGGTATCGAAAAACAGGTACAGGTAAATGCCGCTCGCGGCGACGATCCAGAAAAAATACCACCCCAGTGCGCCGAGGTTGGAGAACGGGTTATTGCTCTGCCCGAAGCCCCAGTCAAAGACTGCTTCGGCACGTGCATAAAGGGTTCTCAGGATGCGTTTTAGAAACGCCATAGACCAACGATCATACTGCGCGTCGCCACTCGGTAATCAGGAACGTGAGTATAGCGCCAAGGCAGAGCACACCAACTACAATCATTGTGAAAATCGAATAATCGAAGGCATAGCGGCCCGTGTTCGGATCATAGACCGTGCAAAACAGCTTGAAGGAGTCCACCCAGTGATCGACGAGACTGGCGTCACGGGGCGTATCAAACACCAGATCTTTGAGCGGCTCAACAAACTGCTGCGTCGTAAAGTCCTGACCGTAGACCTGGCGATAGACGTTGCCACTGGCATCGACAATCGTCGTTTGCGATAAGTGATCGAAGCCTTTGGGTGCCGGGAAGAACTGAAACCCGACCGCCTCGCTGATTGCTTCAACAGATGCCTCGTCACCACTCAGGAAGTGCCAGCCCGGGACATCGACGTTCTTGGCCGAGGCATACATGCGCATGCGATCGGGAGTGTCGACCCGCCAGTCAAAGCCGATTGTGACAATCGAAAAGGCATCGTCACCGAGCGCGTCGTGCGCGATATCGGTGTTTCTCTCGATATTGGCTGTGATGACAGGACACACGTGGTGACAACTGGTGTAGATCAGGCTAATGACAAGCGGCTTGCCGCGGAGCGATTGCAGCTCGAATGACTGGCCCTCAATGTCACGGAACGTATGGTCGCCTATTGCCTGACCGACGACACCCTGACTGACTGCCAGGGCGGCCTCGCGATCGTACGACACCTGGGCCGCAAGCGGCGCTGCCACCCCGATTAGGATGACAGCGCCGAGTGTGCTTGCAGTACGCAGTATCGTGCGTGTTACGGCTAACTTAATGGCCAGACCTCGGACAGGTATTTCCAGTTCACGAAGTAGTACAGGACGAACGCGACGAAGAAGATGCTGACCAGCATAATGGTTCCTGGAATCTTCAGCGTCTCGGAACTGCCGTAGTGCGATACCGCGACAGACTCCGGCGGAACCTCTGGATAGGAAGGCTTTTCATCTTCGGCGAGTTTCTTGCCGAAGAACACCGAGCCGACCACCACAACGACAAACATAATGCCGCCAATCGCTGCCAGGATCGCGAAAATGCCATTCAGGGTCATCATCAGATAGGCGGCTGCCGGATAGTCAAATGGCAAGACGGCATCGGCGAACGTCATGTCCCAGTGTCGTCGTGACACACCAAGTGTGCCCGCACCCATCATGAATATTGATATACCAGCGACGCCGAAACCGAATACATACGGTTGCCATCTGGCGATTTTCTTCATCATGAGTTCACGACGGAAGATCAACGGCACGAGTAAATAGGTGATCGCCATGAAGGCGAGCGTCGTACCTGCCACGACCGTACCGTGGAAATGACCGGGTACATAGATGGTGTTGTGCATGATCAGGTTGATCTGCTCCGTACCCATTACGACGCCCGAGATGCCGCCAATGAAGCCGAAGAACACCAGCGACATAAACATGCCGGAGAACGCCGGATTATCCCAGGGTGCCTTACGCAGCCACTCAAACATGCCCTTGGTCAGTCCTCGCGATCTCTGCGCGGCTTCAATCGCGCCCGGCACGCTCAAGCCGTGAATCATGCTACCGAGGACAGCCAGGTACATGGCGTAACTGGTGTTGAAGATCTTCCATTCGGAGCTGAGTCCGGGCTCGGCAAGCAGGTGGTGCGCGCTTGCGAGCTGCAGGAATAGTATGTACATCAGGAATGCCATTCGACTGATCTTCTCTGACAGTGGCTTGGCACCAAAGACCATCGCGGCAATGGCGTACCAGACCGCGACGTGGGCCGCCACATTGATCTGCTGCGATGAGTGCCCCATCGCCCACCAGATTGTTTTATAGATCAGTGGATCGATGTGGCTGACGAGGCCTACCGACCACAGTAAGGTCGGTATCAGGATGATGGCGCCGGAGGCGATTGTGAACACGGCGATAATTGCCGCAGTCAACGCGCCAAATGTCACGAGCGGGATGGACCCTTCATAGGTCTTCTCCCTTTTGGCAACGACAAGGGTGCCGAAAAATACCCCGCAACCGAGTAGCGCCCCCACCGCGAAGAGAATAACGCCAAGGTAGAAGTGCGGTTCGGCCATCATTGGCACGTAAGACGTGAACATGACGCTCGAGCCGCCCTGCAGAACGGCAACATTGGTTGTCACTGCACCAACCAGCATGAGGCCGAAGCCGGTCCAGGCCCATTTTGGCCCAGCCAGTCGCGAGTTCAGCACCACGGCCGAGGCGAAATACAGCACCGCCATCTCGAAAAAGATGATCCATACCAAGAGAACATCAAAGCCGTGTGCCGTTAGCGCGAGATAGAACCAGTCCGCCGGAAGGAAATGCACCGCCGGCCAACGCGTCAACGCGACTAACAGACCAAACAGGCCACCAATCGCGAGAAATACAATCGCGACGACGGCGTTGGCCTTGATAAGATTTTCAGCTGCCCGATCGACACGCAGACCGGTTGTCGGGCAGGTACGGTAATCGAATAATTTACCCATGATTATTTCCTCCCTACTCGACGACGTAGATCTTGCCAACCATGTTGTGGTGGCCGATCCCGCAGAATTCGTTACAAAGCACCCCGTACTCACCGGCCACGTCGGGCGTGATCGTTACGATCATTTCGTAGCCGGGTTGGACCGAGAGATTGATATTGACAGGTTGCAGAGAAAAACCGTGTTGCCAGTCCATTGAGGACAGGTGCAGGCGATAGCTCTGGTCCTTTTCAAATTCCAGGATTGGCCACCATTGCCATAAACGTGCAATCAGGTAGACGTCGCTACCAGGTGGTGGGCGGACGACGGGAAAACCGCTTTCCTCCCGGACCTGGTACTCATCAATCATTGCCTGCGCTTTTTGAGCAAAAGCCTGTGGCTTGATCTGGTAGGCCTCGTTAGAGAGGTTTTGCTTTCCGGCGCCGTGCCAGTAAATCATCATGAAGAACATGATGAGGCCCCAGGTAAAAGCGACGATAATCCAGATCAACTCGATCTTGGCTATGGGTTGTCGCCACCAGATGCGTTCACTCGGTGGTGTTAGTGCCATCTTGGTTCTCCCCTAATCCGCTATCGGAATCTGAGTGATCTCGATGATTCCCCAAATGATATAGAACACCGCCGGAACAGCGATTCCAAGAACCAGCAGCACAAACGGATTGTCCAGCAAGCGCTGCATCATTGGAATATCTTCGGGTTCGGGTGCTTCTTCGGACGTGGGCGCGTCTACGTTGTTGTTTTCACTCATTTTATTCCCCCTACAAAGACATGTAGATTTCCATAGATTAGAATAGCCAAAAATACGGGTATATCAGGGATTCCCCGTATAGATACGGATGATACTGAAGGAGATCAGAGCGAGGGTCAAAAGGATGCCGAAAAACAGCAGCGAGCGGTGCTCGAAGCGCTTGCCGGCGGCGACCTCGATACGATCTACGATCCAGCTGGAGCCCAGGTACAAAATAGCGGCGGCAAGCGTGAAATAAATGAATTGCACAGGGCCGCCGCGGGCTACGCGCGCATTTCTCTGACGCCGGACTCATCCGCAATCAGCAGAATGTCCGCACAGCGGTGCGCAAAGATGCCAACCGTCAGAATTCCCGGAATCTGATTCAGTCGCGTTTCCATCTCCAGCGGGTTGCTGATGTTGAGTTCATGCACATCAAGAATGTGATTACCATTGTCCGTAACGAAGCCTTCGCGCCAGATCGGCTGTGCGCGCAACTTCACGAGCTGCCGGGACACGTAGCTCTGCGCCATTGGCAGGACCTCGATCGGAAGAGGGAACGTACCGAGCATGCCGACGAGTTTGCTTTCATCGACAATGCAGACGAAGCGTCGTGCCGCACCCGCAAGGACCTTTTCTCGGGTCAGTGCGCCACCACCGCCTTTTATCAGGTGCAGTCGCTTATTGGCCTCATCCGCGCCATCAATGTAGATATCGACAGGGCCGACCTCGTTAAGCGTCGACACGTCGAAGCCCTGTTCCTGGAGCAAGGTGCTCGATGATTTGGAGCTCGAAACGACCTTGTCGACTCGATCCTTGACCGTCGGCAATAGCCTGATCAGCTCGTTGACCGTTGATCCGGTACCGATGCCAACCACGGTGCCCGGCTCGATGAATTCGAGAGACGCTTTGGCGGCATTCCGTTTTTTGTTGGAGGAGTCCATAGTCGACGCCTAGTTTATACTGAAATTAGACCGAAAATGCAGATGCGCCCCACACAAAAGTGCCCGCATAAGCGGGCACTCTGTGTTGGCTTGGAAGAAAACCAATCTTCCTCGCAGACTAAAAGCTAGCGTTTTTTCCGGCGGGTAGCTTTTTTCTTCGTCGCTTTCCGTCGGG
>WTCH01000291.1 GCA_013138675.1 Woeseiaceae bacterium
CATTGGTATCAATGTGTGGCCAGGCAATGAAGCCGACTCGAATACGGACGTTCGCAAGACAGCAAGTGTCAACCTGGGCGCATTGAGCGAAACCATCACGGCCACGGGCGTGATACGCCCCGTTACCGGCGCCGAGGTCAATGTAGGCTCAAGGATATCGGGTACGGTCGTCAGCCTGCCGGTCGAGGTGGGTGATCGCGTCGCAGTTGGACAACTGTTGGCCGAACTCGATAGGACGGCGCTGCAAGCCGAAGCCGATGAAGCAAGAGCGGACGTAGACCTGTCGATGCCCCGGGTTGAGCTTGCTAAATCGATACTCGCGCGGCGCGAGAAGCTAGCAACCAAGGGCCTCGCGTCCGATGAAGACCTCGAAATCGCCCGGCGTGACCTGGCCGTCGCACGTGCTGAGCTGCAAGCGAATCGTGCGCGCTTGCGATCCGCCGAAATCGAACTGGATTACACCCGCATCACGGCACCGATTGACGGCGTCGTGGCAGAGGTGTCGACAAGAGAAGGCGAGACCGTGGCAGCCGCCTTCGCTGCGCCAAACTTTGTCACGATAATCGACCTCGAGCGTCTCGAGGTGTTGGCCTACGTTGACGAAACCGACATTGGTCGTGTCGTTGTCGGCCAGTTCGCTAGCTTCACGGTCGATACATTCCCGGACACCGAGTTCACAGCGAGAGTCACAGCTATTCAACCGCGCGCTGAACTGCAAGGCAGCGTCGTCAACTACCTCGCACGTCTCGAGTTCAAGCGCTCCGAAGACTTCACCCTGCGCCCGGAGATGACGGCGCATGTTCGCATCGTGGTGGACGAGCGCGAACAAGTACTCACGGCGCCACGCGCCACCATCAAGCGCAACACGGGTCGGCAATACGTCGTGGTGCAGCGGGGTGGGGAGTGGCTCGAACAAGACGTACGTACAGGCTGGCGTTCGGACACGGCAGTCGAATTTCTCTCAGGTGTTCGCGAAGGCGATGTGCTGGAACTGAACCCTCGTTAGTTAGCAACAGGAGCAACCTCAAATGATCAAGATTCAAAAACTGTGCAAGTCGTTCCAGCGACCGGGAGAAGACGTGTTGCACGTCCTCCGCGACCTGGATTTTAGTGTCGAGGCAGGCGAGTTCGTCGCCATCGTCGGGGCGTCGGGGTCGGGAAAGACCACATTGATGAATATCCTGGGCCTACTCGACCGGGCCGACTCGGGCGGTTACGAACTGCACGACACGCCGGTCGAAAATCTTTCGTCTGTAGAGCGCGCCAGGGTGCGTAATGAAGCCATCGGCTTCGTATTTCAGCAGTTTCACCTGCTGCCACGCACGACAGCGACGGAAAATGTCGAGCTGCCGATGCTGTACAGCACCCGCGGGGATACGGACATCAGCAAGAAGGCCCGCGAGGCACTGTGCCGAGTCGGGCTGGAGGAGCGCCTCACGCATTACCCAAGCGAACTTTCCGGCGGCCAGCAGCAGCGCGTTGCCATCGCCCGGGCGCTCGTCAACGATCCGGGGATTATTCTCGCGGATGAGCCGACTGGGAACCTCGACCAGGAATCAGGACGGCAGATCATGAACCTGTTCACCGAGCTCAATCGGAACGGTTCGACGATTCTGCTGATCACGCACGACGAGGCGATCGCGAGCGCGGCATCACGTGTGGTTCGCATCGCTGATGGCCAATTGCAAGAAGCCATAACACGGGTGGCATCATGAACTGGAAACTACTACTCAACAGCAGCCTGCGTAACCTCGGTCGTTTCAAACTGCGCAGTTTTTTCATGAGTATCGGCGTCATTCTGGGTGTGGCAACACTGATCATCGGCAGCACGCTTGGTGGCGGTGCGGCGCAGAAAATCGGCGACCAGATCGATCGGATGTTCGGTCCTGGCACGATCTTTATCGCGTCCTATGAATTGAAGGAGCCCGATCTGCAAGCTGTCGCCGATGAACTGGACCAGATCGTTGCGTATGCACCGCGCATGATGATGGGCGAGTTGGAAATCAGCTCGGCCGGCAGGAGCAGCCAGGCAGGTGTGGCCGGCTACAGCGCGAACGCCGACTATGTCTGGAACCGGAGCGTGACAGACGGACGTTTCTTTGACGACCGGGATATCGACCGTGCCGCGCGCGTCGCCCTGATCGGCGACAAGCTGGAAGACGAGCTGTTCGACGACGGTGGCGCGATTGGCGAGGAAATAATGATCGGCTCCGTGCCATTTGAGGTCGTTGGAATCCTGGAGCCTATCGGCATCGATCCGCATGGTGAAGACAGGGACATGGAAGTGTATGTACCGTTCTCGACAGCACAACGGCGTCTTGCCAATACCGACATCATTGGCATGGCGAAATTTGTCGTCAGCAATGCGGACCTGGTTGACGAGGACGCCGATCAAATAGCTGCCATTCTGCGTGACCGCTACCAAATCGCAGAAGGCGAAAAGGACTCATTTCAGCTCTATACGTCCAAATTCGCCGATGTGGCAGCCGACAAAGCGAAGCGTATGTTGAATGTTTATGTTTTGCTGGCCGCTGTCATCGTGTTGCTGGTCGCCGCGGTGGTGATCGCGAGCATCATGCTCGTGGTGGTTCGCGAGCGCATTGCCGAAGTAGGCTTGCGCAAAGCCGTCGGTGCGACCTCCGGGTCCATTGCCGCGCAGTTCCTGTGGGAGGCGACCACCGTGTCACTGGTGTCTGGCCTGCTCGGGGTTGCCGTCGGGTTTGGTGCAGCCGCTGTGTTTGCCAATCTGTATGAGATCCCGATGCAATTGAAACCACTCGGGCTCCTTGTTGCTTTAGGAGCATCGGTGCTGGTTGGCATTGTCTCCGGGATTATTCCGGCGCGGCGTGCGGCGCGACTCGACCCGATTGAAGCTCTGCGGTGAGATGGTTTCGCAACACGGCTTTTTCCCTGCGCGCCCTGAACCGGGCGCGGGTTCGAACCATGCTTTCCGCGTGCAGCATGACCATTGGTATCGCCGCCATGTTCATTTTGTTCTCGCTGGGTGCTGGTGCCGAAAAAGTGTTTGAGGATGCGTTAGCGTCGATGGGGAAGAACCTGCTCGCCGTAGGCTCCGTGCGCCAGCAAACCGACGCACTCAGGGGGCAGGGGCGTCGCTATCAGACACTGACACTCGATGATTGGCGAGCGATCAACAGTGAAGTGGCTGGCGTCGAGCGGGCGGCTCCCATTGCCATGAATAACTTTGATGTGCGCTACGGTGGCCGCGCGACCGACGTCACCGTGATCGGCACAACGCCGGAGTATCGGTACAGCAACGTGCATCATACTTCGCTTGGCCGCTTCTTCGACGACGTTGACGTTCAGACCCAGGCGCGAGTCGCCGTGATTGGCCCGCAGATCGCCAAAGAACTGTTTTTTGGTGAGCAACCCATCGGCGAACGTCTGTTGATTGGCGGCGCGCCCTTCGAAGTGATCGGTGTGTTGCAGGCCAAGGGCACCGATGCGGGCGGTGTTCCACAAGACGACAAGATACTCGTTCCGGTTACAACAGCGATGCGTCGTCTGCTCAACGTGGACTTCATCGACCGAATCTTTGTGCAGGCCGAAACGCGAGAGAGCGTACCGGAAGTGATCGACGGCGTACGCGACTTGCTGCGACGGCGCCACGCGCTGGATATTTCGGCACGGCCCGATGACTTTACGATCAGGGACCAGGCTGAACTGGTGCGGACGATTCGCCGTAGCGATGAGACGATGCAACGTTTCCTGCGTGGTTTGTCGACACTGCTCCTTGCCCTGGCCAGTGCGGGCCTTCTCGCCGTGACGCTGCTATCGGTGCGCGAGCGGCATGCCGAGATTGGTTTGCGCCTGGCCGTTGGTGCCTTGCCAGGGCACGTAATGGTGCAGTTTCTCGGGGAAGCCGTGATGATTGCGCTGTTAGGAGCACTTAGCGGTTTGTTACTCGGCGGCTTCGGCATTATTCTCGGCCAATGGCTCATGGGGTGGCAAATGCAGATCACCGGACTAAATACCTTATACACAATGCTGATCCCGCTGGGACTTGCGCTACTCGCGGGCGCATATCCTGCGCTGCGTGCCGCGCAGCTTGACCCGATATGCGCTTTGCGGGGCTGAATTTTGACGACTGCGGCCAAGCTCGAAAACTATCGAATCCTGATCATTGACGACGACGTCAACCTGAATGCGTTGCTAACCGAATACTTTCAGGGCTTCGGCCACACGCTGTCGAGCGCTACAACGGCGGCTGCCGGCCGGCAGCAACTGCGCCGTGAACTGCCTGACCTCCTGATCCTGGATGTCATGCTGCCTGACACGGATGGGTTGACACTGTGTCGTGAATTTCGCGCCGAGTATGACGTGCCCATCATCATGCTTACGGCGCGAGGCGAGATTGCAGACAAGGTAATGGGCCTGGAGTTGGGTGCTGACGATTACGTGGCAAAGCCGTTCGAACCACGCGAGCTTGTGGCGCGAATTCAGTCAGTGATTCGGCGCACGCAGGATCGAGTGAAAAACGTGGCGCTGGTGTGCGACGGCTTGCGGGTCGAGGCGGAGACACGACGTGTTGAACTCGACGGCAACGACGTCGAATTGACGACGATGGAGTTCGAGTTACTCAAAGACCTGATGCAAAGCCGTGGACGGGTCATGTCGCGAGATCGCCTTATTGAGCGACTGCGTGGCTTTGATGCGGATGTCTACGATCGATCCGTGGACATGTTGGTCAGTAGGCTGCGGGAAAAACTGGGTGACGACCCCAAACGACCGCGGTTCATACGAACCGTTCGCATGGGCGGCTACCAGTTCGTTGGAGTCATGAGCAAATGATGGGTCCATCCAGCCTGATCTCGCGATTTGCAGCGTCAACAGCCATTCTTGCCGCGGCAATCCTGTTGCTCGCGTTCTTCTCCTTCAACGCGATTCGCGGCAATATTTTTGAGGACTCATTCGAGTCGCCTCTGGATGAATGGAGTTCGTACCTGGCCGGGCGTATTGGCGAGGATCCGGAAATCGCACAATTTGCGGCACGCAGTCATCAGATGGGTGTGGTGTTGACGACGCGTGAAGGTGTCTTCGCGTTTGGCACGGATGGAAGTCCTACAACGCCGGAACACCTGGCTGAACATCACGCGAGCGTACGCACCATCATCGTCGAAGGGCATGGCGGGGTGCAGTATTCGTTCTATCTGCGCGACAGCGCTGTGGCCGTTGTGGACAACTCTCTGCTGTGGGCATTGATTGGCGGCTTGCTGTTACTGATCGGTGTGGTTTACATCGTGCAATTGTCGCAGTTGAAGCCGTTGCGCTGGCTCAAGGAAGGTGTTGACAAGGTGTCTGAGGGCGACCTGTCGACGCGTGTGCCGGTGGTCAGGATGGATGAGATCGGCCAGGTTGGCCGTGCGTTTAACCACATGACGAGCCGTGTCGAGCAGATGCTGAATGATCATGATCGCCTGATGGCGGACGTCAGTCATGAGCTGCGCTCGCCACTGGCAAGAATCAAGGTTGCGCTCGAAATGCTGCCCGAGGGCGACAAGCGCGAGCAGATTGCGGCGGATATTCGAGAAATGGAGGCGCTCACGTCGGCACTGCTGGAGCGCGAACGCATCAAGAGCCGGGCGTCACAAGCAAATTACGCGACATTTGATCTCGTTGCCGTGACGAGACGGGTCATTGACGGACTCGAGGGCAGCGAGCCTGGTATTGAACTGAAACAGAGCCCGGACACACTGATGCTCGATGCCGACGAGGCTCTAATCAAGGTGCTGCTGCAAAACCTCATGGACAACGCTATCAAGTTTTCGCTCGACGACAGTACTGCCGTTGAGGTTCGCCTGATGCACGATGGCGATGACGTCTCGATCGAGATCGGCGATGACGGGCGCGGCATACCCGAGGACATGACTGGCCGCGTTCTGGAACCCTTCGTCAAGCT
>WTCH01000162.1 GCA_013138675.1 Woeseiaceae bacterium
ACGACATCGAGCGAACGGCAGTCGAGCAAAATCGCGTTGCCTTTCTCCGCACAGGCAATCGTGTATTGATCCATGATGCCGCATTGCACGCCCGCATAATTGTGCTCGGCACGCTGGCAGATTTCAGCCTGTCTTTGCGCGGGCACCGATTCGTCGGCCACTTTCAACAGTGCCGTCGCGACGGCGAGCTCAAGCGATGCCGACGAACTAAGACCACCGCCAATCGGAATATCGCCGTCAATTGCGATGGTGGCGCCTCGTAGTCTGACACCGTCCGCCTGCAGCTCTGCGGCCACGCCCTTGACGTACTCAATCCAGGTGACGTGATCGGCCGGAGCCAGGTCATCGAGCGAGAATGACTGCGTCTCATCGTAGTACCGGGATGTCACCTCGACGATATTGTCCGTGCGCGGTGCCGCATTGACGCGCGTATAGAGCGCCGTTGTCGTGGGCAGCACAAAGCCACGATTATGGTCCGTGTGCTCGCCGATGATATTGACGCGCGCAGGCGCTAAGACTGATATCTCAGACATTCTTACAATAATAAGGAACAAGCGTGCCCTGTGAAAATGGACATTCAGCGCCAAGTGATGGATATTCTTACGGAGCATTCTGTGGCCAAACTCCATGGTGACCAGCCCAATCAAACTTCGCGAAGGCTTTGCCGGACAGGACATGTTTGTCATTCCGCGGCCCGTTCTGGCGCGTGCCTGTCGGCACCCCCTGGTACGCTCGGTTTACCCGACCGATATCGGCTGGTTTCCCACAGCGGGACACCACTTCCGCGACCGGCCGGATGGTGCCGGGCAGGACCACCTGATGATGTGCATTGGTGGTCACGGCTACGTCGTAGTTGATGGTCAGAAAGCTCATCTGACCGAGGGCCACATGCTGATTATCCCGCGGGATACGCAGCACACTTACTGGGCGGCCGATGACGACCCCTGGTCGATCTATTGGGTGCACTTCCTTGGCGAGGATACCGCGTATTACGTTGACCGCATGCCGCGGCCCGGACAGCCGGCCCCAGTCGAACCGTCGGCGCAGAATGAGGCCGTGCGGTTGTTTCACTATTGCCTCGACGCATTGCACGATGGCTACGGACTGCCGACGCTGATTTACGCCGCCCAGTCGACGCAACACATCATGTCGCTACTGTTGTATCGCAACCAGGCGCTGCCGATGGAGTCGCATGCTGCGAAACATCGCTCGAATCTCGAGACTGTTGTCGATTACATGCACGGCAACCTGACCTCGAACTTGCGCCTTGAAGATTTCGCCCGCGAGGCGGGCATGTCGGTCAGCCATTTTTCCGAGCGCTTTCGTACACAGACCGGCCAGTCGCCCATGGCCTACTTCATCCACCTCAGGATGCGGCTCGCCTGTCGGTTGCTTGATCTGAGCCCCCGCCCGGTCAAGACGGTCGCCCACGAGGTGGGTTACGCGGACCCCTACTACTTTTCCCGCGTCTTCAAGAAATCGATGGGTCTGTCGCCCGAAAAGTACCGCGAAATTAAGAAGGGTTGAGCGGCGAATAGTCCAATTTTTCTGCGCTGGATGGTCGAGTCTGCGCCAAAAGGCCCAAAATATACGGAGGACTTCAAAATAGGGGTCTTCCGCAGTTTCGTAAGATTATCCATCAATCAGTAGCAACATCCATTGAGCCCACCACATCCCCCGTGACAGTATTTGCTGACCACAAAGCGCCCGTTGCGGCGCCATGGGCAACGTCATCCTGATCGGGGAATCTATAAATGAGTGACGACAAACATTTCAGCAAACCAACTAACGTGATGCCAATCGGCGCCAAGACTCCGCTCGCACAGGCTGTTGCAATAGCCATTGCAACCATGAGCGTCGGCACCTTTGCCGTTGCCCAGGAGACCGCGGATCCCTTCGAAGAAATCATCGTGACCGCCACGAAGCGCGAAATGAATTTGCAGGACGTGCCACAAAGTATTCAGGCTTTCAGCACGGATCAGATCGACAAGCTCGGCCTGGATAATATGGCCGACTACATCAAAGCCATTCCCAGCATTTCGACCGTGACGACGGTGCCCGGCAGAAACGAGGTGGTGTTCCGTGGTGTGAGCACGGGCACCGGCGAATGGCGCATCGACTCTGGATCCGCCGTTTATATGGGCGACATTCCCATGACCTCGGCGACCCAGGCGGTCGACCCCAGGACGGTCGATATCGCCAGAATTGAAGCGTTGCCAGGTCCCCAAGGCACGCTGTTTGGAGCGAGCTCACAGTCTGGTGCTATTCGAATTATTCCCAATAGCCCGGATGCTTCTGATGCCTACGGCTCGATAGACGTCAGTGGTACCTACATGGCCGAAGGCAGCTCAGGCCACAAGATAGAAGGCTGGTTCAATGCGCCGTTGGTGGAAGACAAGCTCGCCATCAGGGCGGTTATTTTCGATACCAGGACGGGCGGCTACATCGACAATGTTCTTGGTGACAACGTCTTTACCCCGGAGACCAACGCCTACGTCGTTGAAAAAGACTTCAACGAATGGGAACAGAGCGGTGGCCGTCTTAGCGCGCTGTGGAACATCAGCGACAAGTGGGACGTGGAACTGATGTACATGAACCAGAGCCAAACGTCCCAGGGCGACTGGAAGTCAGACCCGAACCGTGACGGACTTGATGACCTGGAGATCGTTCGTTTCCACAAGGATATTCGCGAGGATGACTGGTGGATCGGCGCCATGACGATTACCGGCGACCTCGGATTCGCCGAGCTCAAGCTGGTCTCAAGTGTTCTCGATCGAGAGATTTTTTACGATTTTGACAACAACGTGAATGGCCAGATTCGCTCCCAGCGGGTTATAACGCCATATGATCCGGACAATCCTGATTATCTCTCTGGCAACGTCTTTTACGACACGAACTTCCACCCGGCGACAGCAATCAACGACCAGACGGCCGAGCGCACCACTCATGAAATCCGCCTGGTGTCGACTAGCGACTCGCGATTCAACTGGATGGTTGGCGCTTTCTACGAGAAGACCGAAGACAAGTGGGACTACGTCTTCGATAACGTGGAAAACCTGAGTGAAACACCGTTCGGCCTTTACTGGGACCTTGCGAACGAAACTTACATTCCGGACACGGACCAGTGGTACAAGGAAGACTACGAATCAACGACCGATCAGATCGCTGTTTTTGGTGAGATTGGCTTCGACATCACCGACGCATTGTCTGCAACTGTTGGCGCCAGGTGGTTCGAGTACGCTCGCTATCGTCAGGAAGTCAAACAATGGCCGGAAGGCAATGATTACCTTGCCGATATCTACGAGGGCAAGAGCGACGACACGCTGTACAAATTCTCAATGAATTACAACATCAGCGATGACAAGATGGTCTACATGTTGTTCAGTGAAGGATTCAGGCTCGGTGGTTTCAATTCCCATAAAAACCCCTCGTCTGTTCTTCCGGCTGAGTACGGTCCTGATGCGCTGACGAACTATGAGGTCGGCTTAAAAAGCCGTTGGCTCGATGGCCAATTACAAATTAACGCATCGTTGTATCGCATGGAGTGGCAGGACATCCAGCGCGGAATTGAGGATCCCGATGACTGGACTGCGAATGGCACCGTGAATATGGGCGACGCCGACATCAGCGGCCTTGAAGCGAACATCACCTGGTACGCGACCGACAACTTCAAGATCGATGCTTCGTTTGCGCTCAATGATTCTGAGCTTAAGCAGGACGTCTGGCTAGGCGATTTGCTCGGTTTGCCCGATCCGGGTGATCAGATGGGCGCAAAAGGGCAGGAGCTGGCCATTGCACCGGATCAGCAGGGCTGGATTGGTCTCGAGTATAACGTTCCGGACTTGTTCGGTGGACTCGACGCCTGGTTCCGCTACGACCATACGTCGCGGTCCGACATGTCCCACGACTGGTGGAACGCCATGCACGCCGAGACAGGAAATGGTGGCAGAAAGTACATCGATAGCGGTGGCGAAGGAAGCCTGCAGTTCTCTGTGGCGAGCCAGGGGAGTTGGTCCCTCACGCTGAGTGTC
>WTCH01000245.1 GCA_013138675.1 Woeseiaceae bacterium
TACTACGAAGGATGACAATTTAGTGAGCAAGGAAAACCTGCTGGTGAGGTTGTTTTCGGCAATCTGGGGTGGCGTCGACGGCGTTCGCAAGGTACTGCACCTGGTATTGCTGTTGTTCGTTTTCCTACTTTTTTTCGGAGCCATGCAGGACACGCCGCTGGCGTTGCCGGATCGTGCCGTTCTCGTCATTCATCCTTACGGATTCCTGGTGGAGCAGATCGAAGGTGACCCGTTTGACCGTGCACTGGCGGAACTGGCTGGTGACGGCAAGCCACAGACTCTGGTGCAGGACATTGTTGACGCGTTGGAGTTCGCGAAAGAAGACGATCGCATCGAGGTCGTGCACCTGGAACTGAGCAGCCTTCTCGGCGCGGGCCTTAGCAAGCTGCAGCACCTGTCGGCAGCCATTGAAGATTTCAAGACATCCGGCAAGCCGGTCATTGCCAGTGCTGATTTCCTGAGCCAGCAGAGTTACTACATCGCAGCGCACGCGGACGAGGTCTATCTGCATCCGAGCGGCATGTTGCTTCTGCGAGGCTACGGCCGTTTCCGCAATTACTACAAGGATGCGATTGACCTGTTGCGTATTGACTGGAACGTTTTTCGTGTGGGCACACACAAGGCCTTTGTCGAGCCGTTTACCCGAATGGACATGTCCGATGAAGATCGCGAGACGACGTCGCGCCTGGTCGAGCAATTGTGGTCGCTCTACCAGGTTGACGTCGAGACGGCGAGAGAACTGGAAACAGGCACGATCGAGGATTTCACAGATAATTTCTCCGAGATCGTCGAGGAGGCCGGTGGTGACCTTGCTACGGCAGCCGCGCAATATGGGCTTGTCGATGACTTGTTGAAGCGCACCGAGGTTCGCGAGTTGCTGATTGACTATGTCGGGCCGGACCCCGATAACGCGGATACCTACAAGGCCGCCCACATGTACGACTACCTGGCGCAAATGAGAGTGCTGTCGGGCGACAAGGTAGGCTCAAAGAATGCCGCGGTTATTGTGGCGGCCGGCGAGATTCTGTTTGGCACGCAGCCTCCTGGAACGATCGGCGGCGATTCCACAGCGGAGTTGCTACGTCGGGCTCGCAATGATGACTCGGTTGAAGCCGTCGTCCTGCGCGTTGACAGCCCGGGCGGCAGCGCATTCGCGTCAGAGATCATCGTTGACGAGATACTGGCGCTACAGGAAGAAGGTAAGCCTGTGGTCGCGTCCATGGGTAGCGTCGCTGCGTCGGGTGGCTACCAGATATCAATGTATGCGGATCGTATCTTCGCAAGTCCATCGACCATCACCGGGTCGATCGGAATTTTCGGTATGTTTCCGACGTATCAGCGCACGCTCGACGTCGTCGGCATTGCAACAGACGGCATAGGGTCAACACCATGGTCGGGCGAATTCCGGCCGGACAGGGCGATGTCTGAACATGCGAAACAGCTCTTCCAGCTCGTGATCGATGATGGCTACCAGGATTTTATCGGCTCGGTTGCCGACAGTCGCAGTATGGAAATCGACGCTGTCGATGCTATCGGACAGGGGCAGGTCTGGACTGGCATGGACGCCCTGAACAACGGCCTTGTTGACGAGCTCGGCGGGCTGGACGATGCCATTGCGGCGGCTGCGGAATTGGCCGAGATCAGTGACGAGGACTTCGGTATCAAGATTATCGATCAGGAGTTATCGGCGACTGAACAGATTCTCATCGATCTGATCAGCACGTTTGCGACTTTGGGAATCGATATGTCGGGCTAGGCCGGGCAGCGCTCGCTGGTGGACGACATCAAGGACAGCGTCGCTGAAAAGACGAACACACTCCTGAAGTTCAACGACCCGAAAGGCGTCTACTCACACTGCTTCTGCGATATTCGCTAACGGTCGTCACGACCAGTGCAGTATGACCTTGCCGGACTGCCCGGATTCCATGAGGTCGAAAGCCGGTAAATACTCGTCTACCGGGAAATGATGGGTGATTATCGGGTCGATGTTCAGACCGCTCTGCAGCATGCTGGACATCTTGTACCAGGTCTCGAACATTTCGCGTCCGTAAATGCCTTTAACGATTAGTCCTTTAAAGATCACAGCATCCCAGTCGATACCAGTGCCCGAGGGTAGTATGCCAAGCAGTGCAACCTTGCCACCATGGTGCATGGTACGCAGCATGTCCTGGAATGCCTGGGGATTGCCCGACATCTCCATGCCGACATCGAATCCTTCCTCCATTCCGAGTTCCTGCATGGTGTCGTCCAGCGATTCGCGCGTGACGTTGAGCGCACGCGATGCTCCCATCTTGCGGGCCAGTTCGAGGCGGTAGTCGTTGACGTCGGTAATCACGACATGACGCGCGCCGGCGTAGCGCGCAATCGCGACAGCCATGATGCCGATCGGACCGGCACCCGTAATCAACACATCTTCGCCGACCAGGTCGAACGACAGGGCCGTGTGAGTAGCGTTGCCGAGCGGGTCGAGAATTGAGGCCATGTCGTCCGTGATCGCATCGGGCAGTTTGAACACGTTGAATGCAGGGACAGACAGGTACTCGGCGAATGCGCCGGGGCGATTAACACCCACGCCGAGCGTGTTCATGCACAAGTGACGCCGCCCGGCGCGGCAATTGCGGCAGACGCCGCAGGTGATATGGCCTTCGGCCGACACACGGTCGCCGATACTGAATCCTTTGACCTCGCTGCCGCACTCGACAATCTGGCCGCAGAACTCGTGTCCGGCAGTCAGCGGGACCGGAATGGTGTGCTGTGCCCATTCGTCCCACTGGTAAATGTGAATGTCTGTGCCGCAGATCGCCGTCTTGTTGATCTTGATCAGAACGTCGTTGTGGCCGACCTTGGGCGCCTCGACATCCTCCATCCAGATGCCACGTTCCGCTTTAGTTTTTACTAGTGCTTTCATTAACTTATGACCTTAAGTTCATGTCCTACTTCAGTAAATGCATCAACCGCCTGGTCGAGCTGTTCACGCGTCAGTCCGGCCGTCATCTGGGTACGAATGCGTGCTTCGCCCTTCGGTACTACCGGGAAAGAAAAGCCAATAACGTAAATGCCGCGTTGCAGCAGTTTGTCAGCCATCGTCGTTGCAAGCTTCGCGTCGCCAAGCATGACCGGAATGATCGGATGCTCGCCGGGTTTCAGGTCAAATCCACGCTCTGCCATCTGGCTGCGAAAATACGCGGCATTGGCATGCAAGCTCTCGCGCAGTGAACTGTCACGATCGAGCAGGTCGAGCACCGCAATCGACGAGGCGGCAATGACTGGTGCTACCGAATTCGAGAACAGGTAGGGCCTGGAGCGCTGCCGCAGCCAGCCGACAATTTCCTTGCGAGCGGATGTAAAGCCGCCCGAAGCGCCGCCAAGCGCCTTGCCCAGCGTGCCCGTGATGATGTCGATACGTCCCATCACGTCCCGGTATTCGTGCGTGCCGCGACCCGTTTCACCAAGAAAACCCGTTGCGTGGCAGTCATCGATCATTGTCAGTGCATCGTGCTTGTCGGCCAGGTCACAGATCGCGTTGAGGTCGGCAATTGTGCCGTCCATTGAGAACACCCCGTCTGTCACGATCAGGCGAGCATTTGCGTCTTTTGCGGCCTCGAGCTGAGCCTCGAGGTCGGACATGGTGTTGTGCTGGTAGCGAAAGCGTTGCGCCTTGCAGAGGCGAACACCGTCAATGATGCTGGCGTGATTCAGGGCATCCGAAATCACCGCATCGTCCGGGCCGAGAATGGTCTCGAATAAACCTCCGTTGGCGTCAAAGCACGACGGGTAGAGGATGGTGTCCTCGGTACCGAGATACTGGCTGATCCGATCTTCGAGCTCCTTATGCAGCGTTTGCGTTCCGCAGATGAAGCGAACCGACGCCATGCCGTAGCCATATTCATCGAGCGCCTTGTGCGCTGCGGCAATGACGTCAGGATGATTCGCGAGGCCCAGGTAGTTATTCGCGCACAAGTTCAGGACATGCTGCGTGGCGCCGTTTGAACGCACGTCGATGGCGGCCTGTTGCGGGCCGGCTATCAGGCGTTCAGTCTTGTAGAGGCCCTGCGATTTCAGGGCTTCGGTCTGGTCTTTGAGAGAGTCGAGAAATGATGCTGGCACGGGCGGAATCTCAGCGGGTCAAAAGAGAGACAAAGTATAGCAATCAGCCACCACATCGTTACCATACGTGCTTTTCCCACCGGACTGAACATGGCCGCAATCAGCATCTTCGACATCTTCAAGATCGGCATCGGGCCATCAAGCTCACACACGGTCGGGCCAATGAAGGCGGCGCGCGCATTCGTGGCGGGTATTGAATCCATCGCGAGCCAGGTTGCGGAGATCGAGGTAACGCTGCACGGATCGCTGGCCTACACGGGCAAAGGCCACGGCACGGATTCAGCGGTGGTACTTGGGTTGATGGGCCTTGCGCCCGAGACGATCGATCCGGATGCCGTAGAAGACATCCTGCGACGTGTTCACGATGACAAGCGTCTCAGTGTTGCCGATGTCGGTGACATCGAGTTCGACCCTGACACGCATCTGCGTTTTGAATATGGGGATGAGTTACCACGGCATACCAACGGCATGTGCTTTGTCGCGAAGTCCAGCTCCGGCGAAGTCCTTGCCGATGAGAAATACTATTCGCTGGGTGGGGGATTCATCGCCCGCAATGACGAGCCTGAGCCAACGAACCAGAAAGGCGATCCACCTTTCCTGTTCGACAGCGGAAACTCGTTATTGAAGGTTGCGTCGGAGAACGGACTGAGTATCGCCGAACTCGTGCACACGAATGAGAGACATTGGCGCGGTGCAGGGGAGATTGAGCAACGCCTGTCGGGTATCTGGCAGGCCATGCGTGATTGTATAGAGCGCGGCCTCGCGAGCGACGGCGTCTTACCGGGCAATATGGCAGTGCTACGCCGAGCGGCAAAGTTGCATCGCCGACTGTCAGAACGGGGCGAGCCGTCAGCAATCGATGCCATGGAATGGGTCAATGCATTCGCGATCGCGGTCAACGAAGAAAATGCTGTGGGTGGGCGTGTCGTTACGTCCCCAACCAATGGCGCGGCCGGCATAATCCCCGCCGTGCTGATGTACTACGAGCGTTTCGTTCCGGACGCATCGGAAGAGGGTATCCGGACATTTCTGCTTACGGCCGGAGCGATCGGCATCTTGTACAAGGTGAACGCTTCGATCTCGGGTGCCGAGATGGGTTGCCAGGGAGAGGTTGGTGTTGCCTGTTCAATGGCGGCCGCGGGGCTGGCGGCCGTATTCGGCGGATCGAATGATCACATCGAGGAGGCGGCGGAAATAGGCATGGAACACAATCTTGGACTTACCTGCGATCCAATCGGTGGCCTTGTCCAGATTCCATGTATTGAGCGCAACGCTATGGGTGCCGTCAAGGCCATCAATGCGGCTCGCCTTGCCATGCATGGTGACGGTACGCACATCGTGTCGCTTGACCAGGTCATAGAGACGATGCGCCAGACCGGTCTCGATATGTCGTCAAGATACAAGGAGACGTCGCAAGGCGGGCTCGCAGTAAACGTGCCGGAGTGTTGAGCGGTACACCTGTCGCGGCTCAAGCCGCTCCTACAAATGCTTCTTTGGGTAGTCGGACAAGACGAGTTCTGTTCTTGGACGGTCATAGAGCATCCAGTCGTCACTGTCGAAATTGACCGATACCACACCTGATGTTGGCAGGTTGTTGGTCAGGCCTGGCACAAGGTAGTTCGCAAAGTCAGTCAGACCCGGATTATGGGCGAATAACATCAGGTTATTGAATCCCACATCCTGAGTTGCGACGACGTCGAGCAGATTGTCGAGCGAGGCCAGGTAGAGTCCATCTTCGCGTTGCAGAAATTCGACCGGATAGCCGAGTTCCCGGGCAAATATCCTGGCTGTCGTCCAGGCACGAACGGCTGGACTGCTAATAATTTGCGAAGGCCGTACGCCGGCCTCGGCGACATACCGGGCCATGAGCGGGGCATCGTGTTCGCCGCGCTTGTTCAAAGGACGTTCGCGGTCGCTCAGGCCCCTGTCTTTCCAGCTCGATTTTGCGTGACGAACAAGTGTCAGAGTCTTCATTGAATGCTTGCGGTGGTTCCGATGACAAGAGCGAGTTTACATCAAGCCAGTCTGCAACAGCGCCTCTTCTGACATCATGCCCTGGTTCCATGGCGGGTCGAAGACAAGTTCGACGACAACGTCTGACACCGTTGGAATGATGGCGATCTTTTCCTGGGCATCCTGCACCAGGACGTCGCCCATGCCACAGCCAGGAGCCGTCAACGTCATGTCTACGCTGACACTGCGCTCGCCGTTGCCAAGAGGTGCTACATCGCATCGATAGATCAGGCCCAGGTCCACGATATTGACCGGGATCTCGGGGTCGTAGCAGGTCTTAAGCTGTTTCCAGATGACGGCTTCAATGTCGGCATCCGATGCGTTCTCCGGGATTGCCGGTGGTGGTACGGGCTCCTTGCCGATGGCATCAGCATCGCGGCCTGCAATTCGGAACAGGTTTCCTTCAACATAGACCGTGAAACTGCCGCCGAGCGCCTGCGTGATATAGCCGCTGGTTCCTTCGCGTAACAAGAGTTCCTCACCCGCCGGGATGATGATCGCTTTGACGTCGCGCGATATCGTGAATGGTTCATTCATGTGGCCAAACATAGCTGCAACTACTCCGTCGAGACCGGTTGTGACTGGCCCTTAACGGCCGAATTGAGCGCGTGCCACGCGAGCGTTGCGCATTTTACACGTGATGGATAATCACGCACGCCATCGAGTGCGCGAATCTTGTCGAGGTTGACGTTGAAGTCATGGTCCGCTTGATGCTCAGGATCGGTCAGCCGTCCGGTGACCTCGGCAAAACAGTCAAGAGCCCGGTGTACGCTGAGCCCGGTGACGAGATCTGTCATCAGCGATGCTGACGCAACGGATATCGCACAACCGCTGCCCTCAAAGGAT
Organism: Woeseiaceae bacterium; assembly: GCA_013138675.1. Lineage (GTDB taxonomy): Bacteria > Pseudomonadota > Gammaproteobacteria > Steroidobacterales > Woeseiaceae > UBA1847. The sequence continues at coordinate 6,967 of WTCH01000245.1, forward strand.
GCTTCTGTGATCACGTCGCCGTCGACTTTTGCGTACAAGCGCAGCTTGTCGCCGCACAACGGGTTAATGCCCTCGGCTGTATGCGTCGCGTCGTCAATTTTGTGGAAATGGCGTGGGTTGCGGGCATGATCGAGGATCAGTTCTCGATACAGGTCTCGCAGTTCGTCATCGTGGTTGATGTCGATCGCATTCATGAAAATATCTGTTGAGCCTTGCTTATGGCGTCGACGAGTTGATCGATGTCATCGCGGTTGTTGTATAAGGCAACGGATGCGCGCGCTGTCCCCGGGACGCCGAAATAATCCATAACCGGCATCGCGCAGTGGTGCCCGGTACGAATCGCAACGCCCTGGTGGTCGAGGATGGTGCCGAGGTCATGGGGATGAATATCATCGACAAGGAACGATTGTACGCTGGCCTTGTTTGCCGCCGTACCAATCAGTCGCATGCCATCAATATTGCCGAGCTGCTGCATCATATATTCGAGCAACTGCGTTTCGTGCCGGGCGACATTGTCCATTCCGACCGACAACAGGTAATCGATGGCCGCGCCGAGCCCGATCACGCCTGAAATATTCGGCGTGCCTGCCTCGAACTTGTACGGCAGTTCATTGTAGGTTGTGCCGTCGAACGACACTTCCAGAATCATGTCTCCGCCACCCTGGTAGGGCGGCATGTCTTCAAGCAACGCTTCTTTGCCGAACAATACTCCGGTACCGGTTGGGCCGAACATCTTGTGTGCCGAGAAGGCGTAGAAATCGCAGTCAAGCGCCTGCACGTCGACGCTCATGTGAGGTACGCCCTGCGCGCCGTCCAGCAGGACCGGAATGTCGCGCGCTTGCGCACGGCGGATGATGTCCTGAACCGGGTTCACCGTTCCCAGTGCATTAGACACATGAGCAACGGCGACCAGTCGTGTTCGATCTGACAATAGTTTGTCGAACGCATCGATGTCGAGTTCGCCGGCGTCATTGATCGGTGCGACGACCAGTACTGCACCCGTCTGCTCACAAACGAGTTGCCACGGCACGATATTCGCGTGATGTTCCATGTGGGTGATCAGGATTTCGTCGCCGGGTTGCAGTCGCGGTCGGCAATAACTCTGAGCAACGAGGTTGATCGATTCCGTAGTGCCGCTCGTCAGAATGACTTCTTTGCGGTTTGAGGCGTTGATGAAGGAGCGAATCTTGTCGCGCGCCCCTTCATAGGCCTCTGTCGCTCTGTGACTCAGTGTGTAAACGCCACGATGCACGTTGGCATGGTCGCGCTGCTGGTAGCGGGCAACGGTTTCTATGACAGACTCAGGTTGCTGGGCCGATGCTGCGCTATCCAGATAGGCCAGCGGGTGTTCATGAACCTGTTGCTGCAGTGCAGGGAAGTCGCGTCGGCAGTCAGAAATCGAGGAGAATTGATTTTCCTGTGGCTGGCTCATGCATCCGTCTCCTGCATTAGCTGGTCGAGGCGGCCGGCGATTCTATCGGCCAGGAAATCATGTAGTGAGCTGATCGGTGATTTGCCGACGATTGTCTGCGCAAATGCCCGAGTCAGTATCTGTTTCGCTTCGTGTCGGCTCAGGCCGCGTGTGCGCATGTAAAACAGTGCAGTTTCATCGAGCTGCCCAACGGTGGTGCCGTGGCTGCATTTTACGTCGTCTGCATAGATCTCGAGTTCGGGCTTTGCGTCGATCTCGGCATTCTTCGACAACACCAGGTTGTGATTCGCCTGTTCGGCATCCGTGCCGTCTGCGCCCTTGTGGACAATGGCTTTGCCATTCCACACACCGCGCGCCTTGCCTGTCAGGATGCCGCGGTATTCCTGGCGGGACTCTGTGGGCCCGGTGCGGTGATCGGTGCGCGTGTGATTGTCGATGTGTTGACCATCACCAATGAGGTACAAGCCGGCGAACTCAGCATTGCTGCCGGGATTTGCGAGATCGATAACGAGGTCGTTTCGAACCAGGCGACCACCGAAGTCAAATGCACAATGTCTCAACTTTGCATCGCGGCCCACCGTGACGGACTGGTAGCCGGTTTGCTCGTGCACGCGATCACGGTCCTGGATACGGACGTAGTCCGCCCGTGAGCCGTCGCCCAGCGTCACGTTGACGACGGAATTCGCATATAACTCGGCATCACCATTTGATGTGTGGTACTCGATAAAACTCGCTGAGCTGTTTGCGGCAACGTCAATGTCGACGCGGATCTGTGACACCGTCGCAGCGCTGTCGGCATGATCAACAATGAGAATGCCGATGGGTCGGGTAAGTTTCGTGTCACCCGATACCGAAATTCGTAAGCCATCGCGCAACAGCGCCGCATTCAGGTCGCCAAGCCTGCCGGATTGCGTCGATTGTCCGGTCGAGTTGCCAAGGTGATTGACGTCAACGCCTTCAATTGAAATTTCCTCAAGTGCCTGGGCATCGATCCGGCCGTTGTCGATGACAATCCAGTTGGCATCGATGGCCCGGACAATGTCGTCCACCGCAGCATCGCCGGCACGCGGTAATTCGGCGCCTGCTTCAAGCCAGCGGTTCGCGATAGCAACGGCTCCGGAGAGGTCCGTGTATTTCCAGTCTTCCTCGCGGCTGCCCGGCATGCCATCCTGACGTAGCTGATCAAGCGCGGCGCGGCGAGACGCGGCCAGGTTGTCCTCTGGCAAT
>WTCH01000260.1 GCA_013138675.1 Woeseiaceae bacterium
GTTGGGATCCGTCGGTACCGCGTGCGCCCCGCGGAAGAGTGCGAAAACCGACTCCTCCTCATGGCAGGAGAGACAGCTATCGGCTCCCTCGCGACTGTAGTTCGCCTCCTGCCCTTCAGCTGAACTGAAGGACAGGGCCAGTAGCATCGCTGTGGCGATGACAAGTGTGAACAGCCTCATGGCAGCAACCTATCCTCTTATCAGTTCAGCGGAAAGTCGCGGACATGATGCACTGCCTCGACATCAGCTGTGCGTCCGGCACCGTGGCAAAGTTCGCAAGTCTCGACGCCAGAAGAGATCAAGGTACTGTCTGCAGCCTTCGTTGCGTTGAAATCACCGCCGTTCTGCATCATGTGCTGTCGCGCGAGGTCAGTCGTGTGGCAGGCTGAGCAAACAGAAGCATTCGGCGAAACAACAACGTCGTCGATCGGTGTTGCCGGATCAGCGCCATTATCCACTGTCGTACCAAGAACCGCACTCGGGTCAACCGGGAAGTACGTGCCGCTGTTGTGGCAGCCTTCGCAGTTGTTGACGTGTCCAGGATAGTGGAAGTCAAACGTATGCGGAGAGTTGCCATAGCCGCAGACATCGTATGGAACGCCGGTTTCGCCTGAAGCATGGATCGCGTGGATCATGAACTTCAAGTCGATTGACACCTCATCGGTACCCAGCGTATCCGAGCAAGGTGGATTACGCCGGTTCGAGTCTGTCGCATTCGGGTTGTGGCAAGTGACGCAAACCTGGGGTTCATCGGTACGGTTATTGCCGTGCAATGACAGCTCCTTGTGGCAGTTATCGCAGTTCGCGATATCGACGATTTCGCGTCTGTCACTGGCTGCTCCACCGTCGATTCCGAAATACTCAACGACGTTGGTGACCGGAATACGATTAATGACGCCGTCGATATCAACAGCCGGGTGGCCGTCGATTGTGACAGCAGCAGTGCCAACGGCGTCAGCTGGAAGCGGAATTCCCGCCGTCACGCTGAACCAGCCCGGGCTACCAGCGACTGGCGTTGCGCCAGGATTGCCGAAGCAGGCCAGGGCATTTAAGCCAGATGAGAGCGGCTGTGCCGGGCTCGCGCCACTGTTTGTGTTGGTGTAGTCGGCCGTATTCCAGGCGATACCAATCTGGAGGCGGCTGGCGCCACCGGCACAGGTCGTGAATTCGACATCGTTGAGAATGTCGTAGAACGAGCCGTCCTGCGGGTTGGTGACCGAGAACTCGACCGTGGGCATCGAACCTACGTCCATGTCGAAGACGTTCTCGATGTTGTACTGGAATCGCTGGCTGACGATTTGGGCGTCAAGCTGGTGTACAACTTCGACGCGCAGCGAACCACCATCAATATCCGAGCTTGGGCCGTGGCACGTGCTGCAGGCTGAATCATCGTTGATACCGCCCACATGGTCGCCAGCATCCCAGTCGATGTGGTCGTGGCAGCTGCCGCAGGTAGCCTTGTTCTGGACTTCTCGCCAGTTGCTGGCCTGCGGTGTATTGGCGTCGGACTCGTCATGGCACGTCGTGCAATTGCGTACATCCTGCGGGAAGTGAACATTTGAATAGTCGTGCACGCTACCGCCATGGCCGATAATAAAGTAACCCTCCGTCAGATTTACGCCGAAGTGAATCTTGTGGATCATCTGCTTCATGTCGACCGTGCCGCCCCAGGTTTCGGCTGCGGTGTCGCCGTCGATCGAAGACGGGTTATGGCAGGTGACACAGTAGTCGATATCGGTGCGTGGTCCGCCATGGAAGTTGATAATGTCGTGGCAGGCGAAGCAGGTATCGTTGTCAACGATACGGCGCTCGAATATCGGGGCGCCACCGGCAGGTACGAAATTATAAATACCGTTCGATGAAATCGGTGCCTGGCCGCGAATCTCGACGCCAAGTCGATGCGACTTGGTTTCGTCAAACGCGGGGCCGGCCGGGTAGTCAGTCAGGGCTTGCGCAAACGTGTAGGTGTACGTGCCGTCGTTATTGTCTACCCACGTACCCGCGGTCGCGGTTTCCGTGTTCGCCTGGGCATTCGGTATGCCTGCGCTGTCGCGGGTGACGTAGGATTGCCATTCGCTGGAGCCACCGCCCGTGCCGGGCGAGAGCTGCGACAGTACGAAACGAATATCGCCAGCCGGCAATCCGAACAGACCCTGTGTCAGGTCATTGGTCAATGTCAGCTGTACAGTGGGTGCGCCACCGCCAGCGGGTACTGCAACGCTAGAAACCTCAATATTGATCAGGTCGACCGAGTCAATTGGAACGCCATTGGTCGGTCCAGCTGGTCCCGAAGGGCCCGAAGGTCCGGCAGGACCGGTGTCACCGTCATTGCCCTTCGGGCCTTTGTCGCCGGTGCATGCAGCGAGCGAGACGCCGAGCATTAGGAGTGCCGCGATGCGGACAAAACTGTTTCTGTTACTTGCCATAACTTTCACCCTGGTTTATTGAGCGGTTGGGTCGCTTTGACCGCCGTTCTTTTCTTACTTATTGAGTATTCTAGAGGTGGGACCAACATCCCGAAATAGCATGTGACCGTGCGATCGTTGGTAGATGTACTTATTCATCTTTCGTAGTTTATAACAAGTCTAAACTAAAAAAAGGCCGGGAAGTCGCCCTCCCGGCCAGTCTCTAGGGTGGGGTGGGCCTGGCAGCCCACCCTTTTTTCTTACTCAAACATACTCATGATCTTGTCGATGATGCCAAAGAGAACTACGTCTTCATCATCGTTCTCGACAAAGGTACCAAACGCTTCGGTATGTGCATTGAACGAAGCAAGGTCGCCAGCGAGATCCGCGTTGATCATGTCATCAGCCCTGTGGCAACCGCCACATGCTCTGGATGCAGGACCAGTAACAGCCTCAGGCACTGTGCCGATGTTTCTGTCGGCGATGTCCCAAGATGCTGACAGGACGCCAGGCATCGATTTGGCCTGATCCGGCACATTGTAGGTGCCTTCAACGTGGCAAGCTTCACAGGCCTGTGCCGTGAAGTACGGGAACGTGTGATGCTTATGCAGGTCGGTCCGTGCATTGAAGACAGGATCGTCATCCTCGGCTACGTCGTCCAGATCGAACGGCTGGAACGAATGGATCGCGTGGACATAGGAGTCGATCGCGCGTGAGGCCATCTCGAGGTGACTACCAGGACTCGTCGTTACGTGGCAATTCTTACAAGCCACGATATCGCCACCTCTGCCGCTGCCGCTGTGGAATGTCGTAGCCAATTGATCGTGGCAAGCATTGCACTTCGCGGTGTCTACGGTTGCGTTGGCGCCCTTGAAGTAGTCATCGACCAGCATGCTGGCACCCAGGTCAAAGCTCTGGGTGACCGCATCGAGACCAACCTCGACGCCGCCAACGTCCAACTCTGGCGTTACTGTGACTTCTGCCATCTTGATATCGCCATTAGCAATCATGGTCGGAATGCCATCGGGCAGGACCGTCGTCGGCACATAGGCCCCCAGGTCGAGCGTCACCATCCAGTCACCGGGCACGCTGGCTGCATCCTCGGTGAACAGAGGACTGGTGTCACCAGGCTCAAACTCCATCCTGCAACCATCGCCTCTTGAGCTCGGACACAAATCGCTGCCATCCCTGCTGTGAGACGCAATGATGAATTGCTTGCTGTCCCAGCCATAGAGAGATATCAGTAGCTCTGGAGCGATAGTTGCGTCACCGCTGAAATTGACAGTCAGCAAGTTGCCAGCCATCGTTACCTGATCGATTGAGACAGGATAAAGGTCGGCATACCTCTGTCCGGCAGCGTCGTAAATCGTCTTGTCGTAGCCCGTGTGCAATGCCGCAAATGTCGGAGCTACACCAGCTGCGCTGTGGCAAGCCGTGGTGCAATCCATATCTGCACTGTGGAAGGTTTCAACATTGGCTTCTGTCCACAGGTACATGAGCGGTGGTGCCCGGTGCCCTTGCGCGTAAATCTCGCCAGGCCATGCATTGGTGCCTTGTACCGGGTGGCAACTTGTGCAGGTTTCGCCCGTGAATTGCGTGTCGTCAAGAACCTGTGCGAGATTGCCTTCGTGGCATGTGGAGCAAGTCGCCATCGCATGCGGATACGGGAATTCCATAGAATGCGACATGTGCACGTCGTTCATTAGCGTGCGGTCATACGCATACTGTGCTTCTTCCTCAGGCGTAAATGGAACGTCGGTGGCCCAGGCCAGAGGATTGTCGACCATATGCTGCCATTCTTCATGACCGCCTGCGCTCGTGCTGTTGTGGCAGCTCTTGCAGATCGTGAAATCAGGCGTACCGGCAACTGCGCCCGGGTAGTGGCCATGCTTGAAATACGGTGCCCCGTGACAGGCCTCGCAGCTTTCCACGTTTGCCGCCGATACGAAGGCATTGACGTTACCGAATTCCCAATGATCGCTGGCGTTGTCAGCGTACATGTTGACTCGCTTGCCCGCCTGGCGTTCTTCGATGGCCAGTTTGTCATTGGCGATGCGCCCCACGAGGGCGCCGCTGGTGAAAGCGTCCGTATCGACGCTGACGGTCTGCGTCAGCGTGTAGGTGCCGTCGCCGTTGCTCGCGGCATTACTTGCGCTCAGCGAGAAGGCAAAGCCGCCAGCGGAATTCACGAAATCACCGCTGGCGATGTCGTACTCGGCAAAGTAAAAACTGGTGGTATCAAGCGAAGGTGAGTTGCCGATCGGATCGATATACGGCGCGCCGTCCAGCGTAATACTGAAGTCCACCACGAGGCTGAAATCGCCTCCACCGATGTCGGTATTTTGCAAATCCGTTATCGCAATGCCCAGCCTGCTGGCGTCCGCGTACTGGTCGTAGACATCTTGGTGTCCGTCGCCAGCGTCCCCGTGACAGGTGGCGCAGGATTCGAGTTTGGCGTCCGCAATGGGATCGGTAGTGGCGTCAACGCCATCTACACCGTCAACGCCATCTTGACCATCTTGACCATCCCTGCCGTCCTTGCCGTCCGAGCAACCGCCCAGCGTGAAAGCAAGAGCAGTGACTACGAGGATCGACCAGGCCCAGTGTCTTAATCCGTCGAACCGGTTCATATTCTACTCCTTACATTTTGTTGATACGCGAGCCCGGGTACCGCCTTTATTGTTTTTGGTTCGGCGGAGTTCCGGCATTTGGCATAGGGTAGGGCCGGGTCTTTGGGGCAACACTGACAATTGTCAGTTTGGGCACAGAATCTGGCGGTGGATGATGCGTACGCAGCGTGCCGAATTCAACGGCATTTACGTACCCCACAGAAAACTGACATTTGTCAGTTTCGGCTAGGTAATTACCGTTGTTTTGCGGGGTAAATTGCTATCGACTCAGGCACCGGAAGAGACTACAAAAACCCTAGAGAGGTGTGAGTCGCAAATGCCCTGTAGTAACTGTAATTGCCCGTTCTATGAGATTCAGGCGGAAGAGGGTCCGTTATCGGCGGCCGAGGCGTCCTGCCTCGTCACCAGCTGTGTACAGAAGGTCGAGTTCGGGAATGACGAGGTCCTGTTCATGCAGGGCCAGACCAGCTCGAACCTGTATTCGCTCACCGACGGCCTGGTCAAGATCTGTACACACACACCGGATGGGCGCGAGCAGATAGTTGGCTTGAGCGTGCCTGGAAACCTGTTGGTCGGACTGCAATCCCTCAACGACGAGCGTTACGCCTATACGGCAATAGCGGCCACCAACGTAACGGCCTGCAGGATTAACCACAGGAACCTGCTCGCCAGCGTGCAAGACCGAGGTGATATCGCGATGCGGCTGATTCAGGCGATCAATGCGCAGCTGGCCCACAGCCGGGCGCTCATGGAAGTCATGGGCCATAAGTGTGCGGCGGCCAAGATAGCGTCATTCATCGTGTTGATGACGCCAAAGTCGGCGCACGGCAATTGCCGTTTCCCGATGCCGTTTTCCCGAGTGGAGATGGCGAGTCTGCTGGGGCTCAGTGAGGAGACCGTTTGCCGCCTGATGGCCAATATGAAGCGCGATGGTGCCATTTACGCGCCTCGAGGCCACGTGGAGATCCGTGACTGGGATCAGCTGCACGCCATCGCGGATGGCAAGGCCGGAAGCCACCTCGCGGCATAATCGTTACGGCGTCTACCTATTGGAGTAACCTGCTGGCTGTGGCAAAAAATGGCTGGTTGGAACACACTAAATACTGTTCAGGCTGTGTTAATGCACCATGGTGTAAATAGCAAAGCTGGGCAGGGAAATTAACTGTAAAAAGGGAATGTCATGAAGAGCTTTTATCGCATCGCAATATCTGTGGCCCTCGGCCTGTTTGCGTCAGCTGCAGTCGCCCAGGATGCGGCCGTTATCGAAAACTGTAACGGCTGTCATGGTGATGATGGCGTGAGCCAGTGGTCCGATGTACCGACAATTGCCGGCATGCCGGAATATGTGCATGCCGACGCATTGTTTTTCTTCCGCGACAATGAGCGGCCATGTAGTGAGAGTGACTACAAACAGGGCGACACGAGCCGGCCGGCTACCACGATGTGCCAGGTCGTTGCTGATCTTGACGATGCCGCTCTCGAAGATCTCGCACTGTATTATTTCGAACTGCCGTTCGTTGCTGCCAAGCAGGAATTTGACGCGGGGCTAGTCGCAGCTGGTAAGGCAAGGCACGACGAGCTATGCGATAAATGCCATTCGGACGGTGGAGCCAACCCTGATGACGAGGCGGGAATTCTTGCTGGTCAATGGATAGGCTATCTCGAGAATACGTTTGCAGACTATGCGTCTGGCGCACGTGAGCAAGACAAGAAAATGAAAGAGAAAATGGAAATGCTCAGCGATGCCGACGTAACGGCAATCATCCATTACTACGCATCTCAGCAGTGAGTGAACTCGAAGCTGCGGACGTAAACTTCGGCAAGCTCTTCGCGTCCATCGATGCGATGGACACGGAGAGCTTTTTGAGTTTCATTGATGAAAACGCGACGTTTCGCTTCGGCTCCTCTCCGCCGGTCACGGGACGTGACGGCATCGGCGCATCCGTAAACAATTTTTTCTCAATGTTCGCGGCTTTGCGGCACGACCTGATGCGGGTCGTAGCGGATGACAACACTGTCATTTGCGAGGGTGAGGTGACCTACACCAGGCACGATGGCAGCAAGATCACATTGCCGTTCGCTAACGTATTTGAAGTAAAAAACGAGCTGATAACTCTGTACCGAATCTACATCGACATTGGACCGCTGTTCGCCGAATAGCAGTCGACCTACGTCGTTCGCGACGAGACCTCGGAAAACCCGGATACCAAGTTCAACGCTATTGGAATATTAGGCTTCTAAGATATTCATAATTTAGCGAT
>WTCH01000350.1 GCA_013138675.1 Woeseiaceae bacterium
GAACATGATCAAGACGTGTATTGAGGTCGTCTATGTAGCCGCGCATCACGTCGGCGAAGTCACCTGTCTCGCTCTGGTAGGCGAGTAGCGCTGCCTGCGCCTGGCTCTTGCTGAGCTCGAGAATCAACGACTCGAACAGGGCAATGCGACGGGTCAGGTCCTGCCAGCGAGCGTACTCGCTATCGAGTTGGCTCGTGAGGCGGCGCAGCAATTCAGTTTTTTCGTATTGTGATGCGCTACGTTCGCGCAGTGCCGACGCAAGCGTCCGGTCCTGGCGGTTCTTGCCAAAGAACGGCAAGTCCATTGTGACGGACAGGTTGACGAAGTCTGATCGCGGCTCACCACTGGCGAGGTAGCCCTCGCGGTAGCCATAACCGAGATCCAGTGCCCAACCTGGTTTCTTTTCTTCCTCGGCGAATTCCACGCCAGCATTACTTGCCGCAATGTTTGCGTCGGCGGCCGCCACGACCGGGTGCGATCGCAGGTTCGCCTGCAATTCTTCGAGCACCGGGATCTCCTCCCAATTCGGCAGTGCTTCGGCTATCGGCCGGTTCGCGGCATTACCAAGCCACTCGGACAACGCGGCCTTTGCTTGCATATGCTGCCGGTTGATTTCGATGAGCCTGTCGTCGAGACGACTCAGTTCGAGTTCCGCACGCAGCACATCATGTTGGGTCTTGCGACCAACGCTGTATAACGAACGAGTGACCGCCGAGAGATCCGCAAAGAATGGTCGCGATTCGGTGACGATGTCATGCGCCTGCTGCCAGTAGTACGTCTCCAGCCAGGCATGACGAACGAACGCTCTCACATCACGCAACCGGGCATCCGCATTGGAATTCATCCCTAGCGACAACGATTCGTAGCGCTCGTTACTCGACGCTCGCGATTTGCCTGAGGGAAAGCGTTGCTGAAACGCGAGTTGCGCCTGAGTCATACCTTCGGTCGAGAAGCCGCCCGAGTTAATCGGGTAATTGAGAAGGCCGACGCGCATTGTCGGATCAGGGAGCTGGCCGGCCACAGCCGCCTGCTCACCAAGCGCCTCGGCGCGCGCCAGCAAGGCCGCGTAGCCCGGCTCATCGTAAAGCGCGAGATCTTCGGCTTCCGCGAGCGTCAACGGCACGCGTTGTTGTGCCTGTGCCGTCATCGAACACAGCAAGGCCAGTAGAAATATCAGTGCGGGCTTTCGCCCAGGGAAAAACGTCATCGAGCAATCCTCTTCGTCAGGAACCGGTTACGAACGGTTTAGAACGAAAAGATTGCTAATCCAGGTATACGCAGTACAGAACGTGAAGTGATGGTGGGGCGCCGGAATGCGCGGTCTCGAATCGTGGTGGCGACCGCTCACGCACCACCTTATCGAACGGTGCGACGAGGTCCATGGGAACGGCGAAAGCCGGGCTGTCGCCTTTGACGTCCTTGAGCTGAGTCTGCCCGCCGCGGCCGTCATGATTGAAATCAGGGTCGAGGTTGCAGTCCGACAGTCCGTTGGCGCAGGGCATCTCCGCGTCCATGCCGGCATGCATGTCATGGTGACCCTGCATCTCGGACGGCGGACAGTGCGCGCACTCGTGGTCATTTTCGACCTCATACGCCATTGCACAAGGCTGCAGCGCGAGGTTCAGCCAGACAGCCGCAAACAGCCCGAGGGCGCTGCGGCCCCAGGATCTACGCTGTTTTCGGATACTGGCCAGATAACTCAAGTGCTTGTCCTTGCACGGATTTCAACATTATCGCCGATTTCCAGTACCGAGGCTATTGGGACTGACCCTAAGCGTCAAGGGCAGACGTCACTACGGTCAGAATATGACCTGTAATGACAGTTGCGTCGCGCCTACGCCGGATGCCCAGTCGTTGTTCTCATCCCAGACGTAGGCATCCGTTTGTATGCCGATCGCAAACTTGGGTGTGGGGTACCAGCGGAAGCCAAAGCCACCGGCCACCATGCTTTCGTCGACATCAAGGCCACCCGAGATATCGAGATTCACTTTACCAATACCGAGATTGCCAAAGAACTCCCAACCAGACTGACCGAATGGCACGATGCCGACCACGTGAATCGATCTCGTAGAGATATCGAAATCCTGGAATGGGACAGAGAATGACCCCATGTCGGCAAATCGCGCTTCGACCGAGAGAAACCGGATGAACTTGTAGCCTGCCGCAAAATGTAACGAGCGGTCCTCATCGTCACCGAAATTGCCGAAGGAACTGCCCTCGTCATAGACCGACTCACCTGCGGCGCCAACCAGATAAAAGCCCTTGCCCTTGGCTGGCTCCGCAACGGCAGTGCCAGCCGCGGCGATCAACGCGAGTACGATCACTAATTTTTTGACCATGGCATGCCTCCCGATTGGTCCGTTTGTTGACCCAGGCAGGGTCGAAGCGTGCCCCTGGTAAGACAAAGCGTGCAACAGGTAGTTCTACAAGTTCTATAATTGACCAATCAATATGGCGGGAATGTAACGCGTGAAAGTAGATCGACTTGTCAGGGACAGGGGGCGCCTGTTCTGGATTCTTAATCTTGCGGGCTGGACCGGCTACACACTTGCGGCCTGGATGGGTGCGCTCGCCCACGAAAAGCCCGAATCGTACTTTGCCGTTATCTCCGCAGTGGCTGTCGCCGGCCTGATCATCAGCATACTTCTGCGCCTGATTTACCGGCAGATTTGGGGGCGCTCGCCACTGACGCTTGCTATTGGCATGCTCATTCCGTGCTACATCTTCAGTTTTGGCTGGCGGTGGCTGAATAACGTCCTCTACTGGAACTGGGTGAAGGACGGTTGGCGGCCCGAGCACCTGATGGATTTCGTCAGCGGCATCCTGGGGTCGTTCTACATACTGTTGTGCTGGAGCGGACTTTACTTCGGCATCAAGTACTACCTGCAATTGCAGGAACAAACAGAGCAGACACTCAAGGCCACGTCGGCAGCCCACCAGGCACAACTCAAGATGCTGCGTTACCAGCTGAATCCGCATTTTCTGTTCAATACGCTGAACGCGATATCGACGTTGATTCTGGATGGCGCCAACGAAACAGCCAATAAAGCTGTCAGCCGCCTGAGCGACTTTTTGCGCTACACGCTCGATAACGATCCTTTGAGTCGTGTTACGCTCGGCTCGGAATTGTCAGCCATCGATCTATACCTCGAAATCGAGAAAGTCCGCTTTGGTGATCGGCTCGTCATCGAGAAATCAATCGAGGCAAAAGCACAGGATGCGCTCGTGCCCAGCCTGATCCTGCAACCATTGATTGAGAATGCGATCAAATACGCCATCACGCCCAGCGAAGAAGGCGGCACCTTGCGGATCTCGGCACGCGTACAGCACAAGACACTGGTACTACAGATCTCGGATTCCGGCCCCGGTCTCGGCAATGGCAACAATGGCCAGAAGTCGAGCGGCGTCGGCCTGAAAAATACGCGGGAACGTTTACTGCAGCTGTATGGCGACGGCCAGGCCTTCACGCTCGCACCGAATGAACCAAGCGGCTTACGCATCACAATCAACATCCCCTACGAGGTTGACGATGATTAAGGCACTGATCGTCGATGACGAGGAACTCGCTCGCCGTGGACTCGAACTTCGCCTCGAGCAGTTTGACGACATCGAGATCTGCGGCCAGAGCCGTAATGGCAGGGAAGCGCTGATCGATTTTCGCGAACAGTCTCCGGACGTGATGTTCCTCGATATACAGATGCCCGGGATGGACGGCTTTGACGTGCTGCAACGGCTTGCCGGAAGCGAGATGCCGGTCATCATTTTTGTGACCGCCTACGACGAATTCGCATTGAAAGCATTCGATGCCAATGCACTCGACTACCTGCTAAAACCAATCAACGACGAACGCCTTGCCGAGGCGATCGAACGCGCTCGCCGGGCACTTGGTGACAAATCTGCCGATGAACAGCGCGACAAGCTGCTCAAGCTGGTCTGCGAGCTCACGGGCCGCGAGCTAACGCTCGAATCGGCGTTGGACGGGGCCGGCGGTGATCTGAAGGCGTTTCCGGAACGTCTCGCTATTCGCGATGGCGCCGAAACAGTGTGTGTCGACGTCGACCAGATTGACTGGGTTGATGCGGCGGGAGATTACATGTGCGTACATGCGGCGGGCAACACCCATGTCTTGCGCGGCACAATGAAACATCTCGAAGAAGTGCTCAATCCGGAGATATTCGTCCGTATACACCGCTCTGCTATCGTCAACCGACATCGCGTGACCTCGATGCGACCGCATCGTAACGGTGAGTATTTCCTGCAACTGGGCAGCGACACTGAGCTCAAACTCAGCCGAAAGTACAAAGCCAGCCTCGAGCGTCTCGCTAATCGCGTGTAGTTATAGGCGGGGTTTGCACGTCTCGTCGCACGCTTGCAACGCCTGAGCGCAAAGCACTAAACGAATTGCAACGTTCATCCCTCTAAGGGGCATCACATCGATGCACCTTGGGGATTCGCGATGAAATTGTCGCTTCGCATACTCGTAACCTGCCTGTTCCTGATGCTCGCAACGCAGGCCGGTGCCGTTTTTACGCAGGACGGCGAACGCAAGTCATTCGATATCTCTCGTACTGACTCCGCACCTGTCATAGACGGCAAACTCGACGATGACGTGTGGAAATACGCGACGACAGTCAACGACTTCCACATGACCTCGCCGACGGATGGCGCCACGCCGACTGAATCGACGATCGTTCGTGTCACGTTTGACGATGAGTTCCTCTATATAGCAGCAGACATGCGCGACAGCGATCCGAGTGAGATCCGCGCAAAACAAATGATCCAGGGCAAGATGTTCTTCTCTGACGATCGCTTCTGGGTGACGATCGACAGCTTCAATACGAAACGAAATGACTATTTCTTCCAGGTCAACGCGAATGGTGTACGGCGGGATGCGTTGCGTGAAAACAATGCGCGTTTTATCGAAGAGTGGTCGGCTATTTGGTACGCGGAATCGGCCGTGCACGAATACGGCTGGGCGACTGAAATCGCGATCCCGTTCAAATCCATCTCATTTGCGCCGGATTCGGATACCTGGGGCATCAATTTTGGCCGCGGCATCGTACGTAAGCAGGAATTCAATATGTGGGCATCGCACGAACGGCAGGACTGGCCAGCATATGGCGGAGAGGTCAGCGGCATCGACGAAATCGAGCAGGGCCTGGGACTCGATGTCGTGCCATCAATCAGCGTCAACCAGGAGCGCGATGTGCAGGCCGGCACGGATGATGTCGGCTTCGAGCCATCACTCGATGTTCGCTATCGAATCACACCGTCGCTGAGCGCAACCTTCACCCTGAACACAGACTTTTCTACGGCGGAAGTTGATGAACAACAGATCGCGCTCGACCGCTTTTCACTTTTCTTTCCGGAAAAACGCGATTTCTTCCTGCAGGACGCCGGCATCTTCGAGTTCGGCAACATCGATACGAACGGACGGCCGTTTTTCTCTCGCCGCATCGGGCTCTCGGCGGATGGCGAAGAGGTCGGCATCGATGCAGGTATGAAACTGACGGGACGAATTGGCGGTTTCAGTATCGGTGCGCTGGCGATTCGCCAGGAAGAATACGATGACATCGACGCCAAAGACCTGTTCGTCACTCGCGGCTCCTATAACGTGCTCGACGAATCTGCTGTTGGCTTCATCATGACGCACGGTGATCCAACGTCGAACGAAACGAATTCGGTCGTCGGGCTGGATTTTCTGTACCGCAACACCGACGGGCCATTCGGCGAGATCATGACCGGCAAATTCTGGGCACAGAAAAGTGACTCATCCGATCTCGACGGCGACGACCAGGCCTACGGGATGAATCTCGAGATACCGAGTGATGTGCTTTCAGCCTACGTGTCCGGCCAGTACATCGAGGAAAATTTCCGACCGGCACTGGGCTTCGTCAATCGAACCGGCATTCGACGTGTTGGCACCGGGCTGCGCTATCGCACACGTCCCGAAGAAGGGCGCTGGCGCGCGATCAACAACCGCATCGACTTCACGCTTGTCACCAACATGGATGGTGAAACACTGTCGCAGAAAACACGCATCAGGCCCGTGAGTTTCTACTCGCACACTGACGACTTCCTGTTCGTTGAGTGGGAGCGCAATACCGAGAACGTATTGGATGAGTTTGAACTGTTTGGACGACTCAACGTTCCTGCAGGCGAGTATGAGTTTGACCGTTACCGCGCGGAGATTGCAACGGGTATGCAGCGCCCACTTCGAGTAGTCCTTTCCGTGCAGGATGGAGGCTTCTTCGGCGGAGACCGCCTTGAGAAGTTCGTCGAGGTGCAGTGGCGGCAGTCCGCACACTTTTTCCTCGGCGCGAGTTTTACCGAGAACATCGTTGAGTTGCCAAGCGGCAACTTCACAGCTCATCTTGCCAGCCTGCGCTCGGATATCGCGTTCAATTCACGCTGGTC
>WTCH01000317.1 GCA_013138675.1 Woeseiaceae bacterium
ACCTGGGCGGCAGTGGTGAGCGCGAACTCGTCAATGGCATCGAAAAGCACTTCGCCATTAACCACATTGGCCATTTCGTTTTAGTTAACCGTCTGCTCGGGCGCCTGTATATGGCTAACCAGGGCAGAATCGTCGTGGTAGCCAGTCGTACCTCTTACTTGAATGCGCCAGAAAAAGGCATCGAGTTCAACAACCTCGGCGCCACTTACGGTTACGAGGACCGGCGAGCCTATGGTCAATCCAAGCTGGCCAATGTGCTGTTCGCCCTGCACCTCGGAGCACTGCTCCGAGGTACGCGCATGACCGTCAACGCATTGCACCCAGGTGTCATCAACACAGAAATCGATCGTCACATGAGTGGTTTCAAGCAGACAGGTTTTGCCCTGATGGCAGCACTGGGTGGTACCAAGAGTGTGGAGCAGGGCGCAGCGACAAGTTGCTACGTTGCGACCAACCCGTCTCTCGGCGCGACCAGCGGCAGGTACTTCGAAGACTGCAATGCGGTAACCGTGCAGGAAGGACACCTGCACGATGAGGCGATGGCTGAAGAATTGTGGCGGGTATCCGAGGACCTGACGCGCGACTATCTGGTGTCTCACACCGGACCGGATTTGAACGACAGGGAGCGTGCCGTGCAGGAAAGAAGAGCGGCTGAAGAATGAAGGATGCGAAGCAAAAAGCGCTTGTGTTGTTATCGGGTGGGCAGGACTCGACCACGTGTCTTTACTGGGCGATCGACCGCTATGGCCGCGATGCGGTATCAACGGTCTCGTTCGACTACGGGCAGCGGCATTTCATTGAGCTTGATTGTGCCGAGGCCGTTGCTGCCCAAGCAGCAGTGCCGCATCTCTGCCTGCCGATCGACACACTTGCGGCGCTCGGCGGTGATGCATTGACGGACCCTGACATTGGTGTCGAATCCGGCATCGACGAATCGTCGGGACTACCAAACACGTTTGTCCCCGGGCGCAATTTGATCTTTCTGACCTACGCTGCTGCGCACGCATATCGCAACCGCATTGCGAATCTTGTTACCGGCGTCGCACAAACCGACTACAGCGGTTATCCGGACTGCCGGCAGGAAACCATCGACGCACTGCAACGGGCGATCCAACTCGGCATGGAAAGCGATGTGCAAATCCATACGCCGCTGATGTATTTATCAAAGAAACAAACGGTTGAGCTGGCACGGGAGCTCGGTGCCCTCGACGCAATGGCGCTGACGCACACGTGCTACAACGGCGAGCGACCGCCTTGTGGTGCGTGTCCCGCTTGCGTGTTGCGTGCGAAGGGATTTGCCGAGGCCGGTGTTGAAGATCCGCTTGTCAGCAACACATGACGTATTCGGTCAAGGAAATCTACTACACGCTGCAGGGCGAGGGTGCGCAGACTGGCCGGCCTGCGGTATTTCTCCGCTTCGCTGGCTGCAACCTGTGGTCTGGTCGCGAACAGCATCGCTCGGAAGCAATTTGCCGATTTTGTGACACCGAATTTGTTGGCACTGACGGTCCTGGTGGTGGCAAGTTTGAAACCCCCGAAGATTTGGCAAAAGCCGTGGCGAGCAGGTGGCCAACGTCAAGTGCCGGCCAACGTCCTTACGTTGTCTGTACGGGTGGCGAGCCGCTACTGCAGTTGGACGAACGCGCAGTCGACGCGTTACACGAGATCGGCTTCGAGATCGGCATCGAAAGTAACGGTACGATCCCCGCGCCGGACGGCATCGACTGGCTGTGCGTTAGTCCGAAAGGCAGCGCCGAAGTTGTGCAGCGTGCAGGTCATGAGCTCAAACTCGTGTATCCGCAGGTTGAGCAGGATGCGCAGCCGGAGTGTTTCGAGACACTTCAGTTCGAGCAGTTTTTTCTGCAGCCGCTTTACGACGATGACGTCGAAGGAAACACACGACTTGCCATAGATTACTGTCTGCGGCATCCGCGGTGGAAACTTAGCTTGCAGACACACAAAATTATTGGCATAGATTAGTCCCTATGAATCATCGTATCGCCCGTCTTGCCTTCGGACTTGGAGTTGGTTTACTCGTCGCCTTCATGGCGTTTAAGTGGATTACCAACCCCGAGCCTCGTGTTGAGCGGCAACTGGAAGAAACTGTCGTTGCCGCCTCACGGCAACACCTCGAGGCGACACTCGCCAACTCAAGTGCTGAATTGGTCGACCCGCTGTCGCCGGATCGCAAGGTCGGTAAGACTTACGTCTATCGAGCTGGCGATGGCTGGGAAGTGTCGGGCTACTACCGCCGTGATGAGGATGATCGATGGCACCCGTATCTGATGACGCTCGACGCATCGCATGCAATGACGCATCTCAAGGTGCAGGACTCGATGCTCCGGGATAGCGCGGAGCAGAACGAGCTACTCGAAATTCTGCCCTGACGGGGCGGCTTTTTCTTCAAGTTCCTCCTGGCGCCATTCAACGACGTTCATTTCGATGAAAAAGAAGGCCAGCAGCCACAGGAACGCGTCCCAGAAGTCGACGAAATCACCGTAGACGCCCCAGTAAACTGCTGCGACGAACAGAATGGCGTACAGGATGACCTTGGTGATGTTGCTAGCTCGCAACGCCAGTCCTTCAAAGCGGTTTTTTTCCTGAAGTCGCACATCGATTTCCAGGACCAGTACGACGAGCAGCCAAACTGCCGCGTTGACAACGTCGACCCAGGCGAGCCATACGATTGCGGTATGTCCAGACGTGTCAACGACCGCGCGGGCGTCCGCGAACTCCAGGAAACTGCCTGCGCTTGAGAACGAAGCGCAGTTGGCGGCAGTAAGCAGCGTGTACTCCTCAAAGTCGTGCGAATAGGACCAGTTATCACTGACGAGCGAGCACAGGTCTGTCACGCCGGCGAGTACGCTGACATCGAGAACGGACTGCAGGTTGCCGATATAGCCGAAAAATACGCGGATGATGAGCGCGTAACAAACGGCGCGAAGAACGTGCAACGAGATGGTAACCGGCCGCGAAAAATGGTGATCCTCCAGGATGTAGGTCTCGAGCTCGAACATCAGCAGCAAGACGACCCACGCGGCCGTGTCGATGGTCGCAGCATAGGCGTCGTACAAATCTCCTAATTGGACACCACTGGGGTACAGGAGAAAATTCGCCTGGAATTCCTCGACGAAGAACCAGTACACGTTCATCGAGAGAAAGATGTACAGGGCGTACTTGAATACCTGGTACAGAGTGTATCGGTTGATTGTCAAACAAGCGCTCCGCTGCGAGCGCACGATTCTAATCGCGTTGGCGGAACGCAGGCAATCGGAAACTTAGTCGTCGACGACCTGTTCCGTCTCAGTTTCAATGCCCGAGTAATAAACCCAGACATTTTCTTCTCCGGTAAGGAGCTCAATGTACTTGGGATGCACAAAGATGGTCTCTCGCCCCGATTTCACTTCCTTGAGGATGCCCACATCACAAAGTTGCTTGAGATAGACCGATGCAGTTTGTCGCTTGGCTATGCCAGCGTCGACGAGATTGCCGATTCGGCAGTAGGGCTGTTTGAACAGGAGTTCGACGAGTTCCCAGGTATAGATCTTGGGCAGGCTGGTCTGCGTATATTCCGCCGTGTGCTCCATGAGCTCGCGAATGGCCTTGATCTTGTCCGTGGTCCAGGAACAAGTCTCCTCGACGCCATTGAGGATAAACAGGATCCAGGACGACCAGTCCTGTTCGTGCGTAACTTTCTTGAGCAGGCGGTAGTAGTCCGCCTTGTTTTGAATGATGAAGCGGCTCAGGTACAAGATGGGTGAATTCAGCAGCTCGTGCTTAACCAGGAACAGGATATTCAGGATGCGGCCGGTTCGACCATTGCCATCAGCGAAGGGGTGAATTGCCTCGAACTGGTAGTGCTGTACGGCCATACGCACGAGTGGGTCGATTTCGATGTCGTTGTGCATGAAGTCCGCCCAGTTATCGAGTTTTTCCTGCAGCAATTTCTGTCCGACCGGTGGGGTGTAAATGACCTCGCCGCTCATACGGCTTTTCAGCGTTGTCCCAGATTCTGCTCGAATATCAAGCTCCATCCCTTTGATAGTGCTGCAAATATGTATCGCCATATCTGTCGTCATCATGCCGCGCTTAACCATCTTGCTGCCTTCATAAAGGGCAGTTCGATAGCGTAAGGCTTCTTTCGTGGCCGCATCGGCTTTGTCCTCGGCGATATCCGCAAACTCGAACAGCTTGTCGGTTGTCGTGACGATATTCTCGATCTCGGAGCTCGCACGTGCCTCGAGCAGTGGCAGGGCGTTTACCAGTACGGCGGAATTGGGGATCAGCTCGGCCGCCTGTTTGAGTTCCGCCAGGGCCACTCGGGACTTAATACAGGTCTTGAGGATCTCAGTGGTTTCGATCAGATCGAGGGGCGGTGGCAGTTCCGGTAACTCGTTGAACGGTGTTTTTGGATCAAAATCAGCCATTTAGCCCACCCTATCGGATATTGTGTCGATATTCTTGAGGTTTATCGACATGTGTCATGAATTGGTCGATTGTATCGACATGTTCGTCAATTAGGTCGATAAAACGTGATGTTTTCGACAAGTCCGTGTTTCATGTCGACGAAATCGACACATTTTTGGGATATGTCGATGTTTTACCAGTTTTTCGACAGGTCCGCAGTATATGTCGATCGAATCGACATGGGCGTGATGCGGTTGGGGAAATACGGATTTTCACGCTGTTGAAGATACTGGATGCTGCACGCAGGCGGATTGCTATAGAATCCGCCTCCGGTTTCCTATTGATCATAAGGACTCACAGACGTGGCTGTAAAAAGTGACATCGATATTGCTCAGGCGGCGAGTGTTCGCCCGATTACAGAAATTGCGGACAAACTCGGCATTCCGTCCGACGCACTAATTCCCTACGGCGGTGACAAAGCCAAGATTTCCGCTGATTTCATAAAGGCAAATGCCAACAAGAAGGATGGCAAGCTGATCCTCGTAACAGCCGTCTCCCCGACGCCTGCGGGCGAAGGAAAAACGACGACGACGGTCGGCCTGGGCGACGGTATGAACAAAATTGGCAAGAACGCGCTGATTTGCCTTCGCGAGCCCAGCCTCGGACCCTGTTTCGGAATGAAAGGGGGCGCGGCCGGCGGTGGCTACGCGCAGGTTGTTCCTATGACGGACATCAACCTGCACTTTACGGGCGACTTTCACGCGATCGGTGCGGCACACAATCTCCTCTCCGCATTGATCGACAACCATATGCACTGGGAAAACGAGCTCAATATAGATCCTCGCCGTGTTACCTGGCGCCGCGTCGTCGACATGAACGACCGGGCACTCCGCACGATCACGTCGGGTCTCGGCGGATACCACAATGGCGTTGTGCGCGAAGCCGGTTTCGATATCACGGTGGCCTCCGAAATCATGGCAATTTTCTGCCTCGCGACGGATCTCCAGGACCTTGAGAAGCGTCTCGGCAATATCGTGCTTGGCTACACGCGCAAGAACGAGCCGGTCACGGTCAGGGAACTGAACGCCCAGGGGGCAATGACTGCGTTGCTCAAGGACGCGTTACAGCCAAACCTCGTGCAAACGATCGAAAACAATCCGGCGCTGATGCATGGCGGTCCGTTTGCCAACATCGCACACGGCTGTAACTCGGTGATGGCGACGACAACCGCTTTGAAACTGTCGGATTACGTCATAACGGAAGCCGGCTTTGGGGCCGATCTTGGTGCGGAGAAGTTCTTCAACATCAAGTGCCGTAAGGCTGAGCTGAAGCCGGATGCTGTCGTGCTCGTGGCAACGATCAAGGCTCTCAAGATGCAAGGTGGCGTTGCGAAGACGGACCTTGGCGCCGAAAACGTGCCCGCGCTCAAGGAAGGCCTCAGGAACCTGGGTCGGCACCTGCGCAACATTGCACAGTTTGGTG
>WTCH01000157.1 GCA_013138675.1 Woeseiaceae bacterium
CAACGGCTCGGGTTATCCGTGGCAGCATCGGCTCGAGCACATCGACAAAATCGTCGTGCGCGTCGCGCTGGTGCAGGAAAATCGGCATCGCGGGCTCAGCCGCTAGGTCCAGCTGTGACTGAAACGCGGCCAGCTGAGCCTGGCGAGGCGAGAAATCGCGAAAGTAGTCCAGCCCACACTCTCCGACAGCCACAACGCAGTCTTTGGCAGCCAGCTCGCGAATCAGGTCGGCACTACTGTCGTCGAAATCTGCGGCATGATGCGGATGCACGCCTGCCGTGGCGTACAGCCGTCCGGGCTCGGTTTCGGCGAGATTCACGGCGTCCAGGCTGCCCTGGTTACTGCTGCCCGTAACGATCATTCTGGTCACGCCGGCGTCATCTGCGCGTTGCATCATCTTGGCACGGTCTTCATCGAAGCCGTGGTGCGTAAGATTGGCGCCAATATCGATCAACTCATACGGCATTTTTTAGGGTCCCTGTTGCAACCGATCGCCGATCGGGGGTATCTAATGAGTACAAATGCCAAGAGGGCCTGAAAATGAGCAAAGCATTAGTCAAGAGCGCATTCACCGTAGGATTACTGGTTTTATTGATGACCGTTCCGGTTTTCGGCGCCAGTGTAAACAAAAGCATTAGTGTCGGAGCAGGCAGTGAATCCGATGGCGAGACCAGTGTCAACGGCAGTATTTCAATAGGCGAAGGCGCCACGGTCACAGGTTCACTCAACACGGTTAATGGCAAGATTCGCGTTGATGAGAACTCAAATATCGAGAACGCGAGCACGGTGAATGGCAGCGTCAAGTTGCACGACAATGTCACCGCGCACAGCCTCGAGACGGTCAACGGCTCGGTTAGCGTGGGCGAGGGTGGCAAAGTGAGTGGCCAAGTCGAAGCTGTGAATGGTCGCATCTCGCTCGAGAAGGGCACCGTGGTGACAGGCAATGTCAGCAACGTCAATGGTTCCATCGAACTCGAAGGGAGTGAGGTTGGCGGCAATATCAGTACCGTTGCCGGCAATGTGAATTTGAGTGATGCATCGGTCGTCAAGGGTGACATCATCATCGAGAAACCGAGCATGTGGAGCAACAATGGCAACAAAAACAAGCTGCCAGAGGTTGTCATTGGGCCCGGATCGGTCGTAGAGGGCAGCATCGTGCTCGAACGCGAGGTCAAGCTCTATATCAGTGAGACTGCCGAGGTTGGCGGAGTCGAGGGCAAGATGTCGATGAGCGATGCAGTTCGCTTCTCAGGCGACCATCCGTAGAATAGACGCCGTGCACAGCGCGGCAAAACAACTCAGACTGTTTTCAGATTCCGAAGAGCCTGGCGATTCGCCGGGCTTTTCTGTGCGCGAAAGCAAGCGCGCCCGCCGCTTGTCGATCAAGGTGTTCCCACGCGGACGTGTCGAGGTCGTTGTGCCACGGCGAACCAGGGCGCGGGACGTGCAGGCTTTCATCGAGGAGCATCGAGAGTGGATCGCCAGGTCGAGGGCGTCATTTGCCGAAGTCCTGCCACCTGAGCCGTTCGTATTGCCAAACCAGATCGAATTTCCAGCGCTCGAGCAACGATTTCGTGTGCGATACGAGCGTCGCAGCGACGCAGACACAGTCCGTTATCGTTGCAGCAATGGCGTTGTCACGTTGAGCGGCCGGACAGGCGACGACAAACTCTGTGTGATGGCACTCAAACGCTCGCTGGCGTCGGTCGCGAAAAAGGAATTCCTGCCACGACTGCGCTCATTGTCAGCTATGACAGGCGATCCGTTTACGAAAATGCACGTCCGAGGTCAACGCACCTGCTGGGGAAGTCACTCAAGCACCGGCACCATTAGCATCAACTACTGCCTGTTGTTTCTCGACCCGGCGCTACTGCGCTACCTGATGATCCACGAGCTGTGCCATGCCAAACATATGAACCACTCACGGCGGTTTTGGCAGCACGTAGGCCGCTTTGAGCCTGACTACAAGCGTCTCGACAAGTCGCTCGGCGAGTCCTGGAAATCGATTCCGGCCTGGCTAGGACTCTATTAAAAACAACATATTACGGCTTGTTTTTAATCTTAATTATTACCCTTGATCCAGGAGTTCCCTGAGGTTGATGATTGCCGCGTTCGCACGCGCCAGGTAGTTCGCCATTACCAGGGAGTGGTTGGCAAAAAAACCATAGCCACTGCCATTCAGGATCATCGGGGATCCCAGCGGCTGCAGGCTGGCCTCGAGTTCGCGAATGATCTGCCGGACACTGGCGTTGGCATTCTTGTCGTCCAGCACATGCGCGAAATCGAATTCGGCGGCGCGAAAGAAATGCACCAGTGCCCACGCGGTCCCGCGTGCTTCGAAGAAGACATCATCGACTTCAAACCATGACGTTTGCACAGTGACCTGGTCAGGCTGCGGATTCGATGCAGTGGCAGAGGGGTCGCCGGCGAGGTCTTCATTGATACGAGTCGTTGCGACACTGTCACCAAGCCGTCGTGTCAGGCTGCCTAGTCGTTTTTCGACCTGTGCGAGCCACTCCCTGAGATTGTCTGCGCGCGCATAGAATTGTGCCTCTCTGTCGGCATCGTCGACGAGTCGGTCTCTGTAGCGCCGGAATCCTTCGACTGCATCGCGATACT
>WTCH01000246.1 GCA_013138675.1 Woeseiaceae bacterium
GCGCGACAGACGACGTTGCTGCGTTGTTACACGAAATACCTGCTGCAGCTCGGCATGCCGTTCAGCCAGGTGTACATGGAGAATGTGCTCAACGCGCATCCGGCGCTCGCCAACCTGCTGGTCGAACAATTCGAACTGCAGTTTAATCCCTCGATTCGCAGCGGCAAGCGAAAAACCGGCCTGGCGTCACTGTTGCAAGCGGTGAACCGTGCGGTCGCGCGAGCACGCAACGTCGATGAGGATCGGATCCTGACAGCATTCGCTGAAGCGATTAGTGCAACGCTTCGGACCAACTATTTCCTGACCGATGCGGATGGCAACCAGAAGACCTGTATCTCGGTCAAACTGGACCCGTCGGGATTGCGCGAGATGCCCTTGCCAAAACCGAAGTTCGAGATTTTTGTGTTCTCACCTGATGTCGAGGGTGTGCACTTACGCGGCGGCGATATCGCGCGCGGCGGATTACGCTGGTCGGATCGCCGCGAAGATTTTCGCACCGAAGTCCTGGGCCTGATGAAGGCGCAGGTCGTCAAGAACACGGTCATCGTGCCAACCGGTGCCAAAGGCGGATTTTTCCCCAAACGCGCACCAGTGGGTGATCGTGATGCCATTTTTCAAAACGGAATCAGCTGCTACAAAACATTTGTGAGCAGCCTGCTCGACATCACCGACAATGTCGTTAACGGCAAGGTCGTCACACCGAAGAATGTCGTGCGACGCGATGCCGAAGATCCGTATCTCGTCGTTGCCGCTGACAAAGGAACCGCGACGTTTTCCGACATGGCCAACGAGATATCGGCCAGTTACAACTTCTGGCTTGACGACGCGTTTGCTTCGGGCGGCTCAGCCGGCTACGACCACAAGAAGATGGGCATCACGGCTCGCGGTGCCTGGGAAGCGGTCAAGCGGCATTTCCGCGAACTCGGCACTAACGTGCAGAAGGAGACGTTTACCGTTGCCGGTATCGGTGACATGGGCGGCGACGTATTCGGCAACGGCATGCTGCTGTCACGCAAGATACGCCTGCTTGCGGCATTCAATCACATGCACATCTTCCTCGATCCCGATCCCAATATTCGCGGGAGCTTCAAGGAGCGGCAGCGCCTGTTCAACCTGCGAAGATCCGGGTGGAACGACTACGATGACAGCGTCATCTCGAAAGGTGGCGGAATTTACTCGCGGCAAGCCAAGACGATTCGACTTAGCGCCGAGGCGCGAAGAATGCTTGGCACAAGCGAAATGACGATGCAGCCTGACCAGCTGATTCGAGCCATCCTGCGCATGAAATTCGATCTGCTCTGGAACGGCGGCATCGGTACGTACGTCAAGGCCAGCAATGAGGGGCACAGCGACGTCGGTGACCATACGAATGACGGCGTACGAGTTGATGCAGACCGCTTGCGCTGCAAGGTCGTCGGTGAAGGCGGCAATCTCGGCCTGACACAACTTGCACGTATTGAATTCAGTCAGCATGGCGGCCGAATTAACACAGACTTCATCGACAACTCGGGTGGCGTCGACAGCTCGGATCGCGAAGTCAATATCAAAATATTGCTCAGCGAGGTTGTTAAGCAGAAAAACATGTCGCGCGAAAAACGCAACCGGCTGCTCGCGTCGATGACTGACGATGTTGCCGAACTTGTGCTGCGCAATAACTATTTGCAGATGCAGGCGATCAGCATGAGTGAGGTCAGCAGTGTCGAGCGAAGCGACGAGATGGCTCGACTGATTTCCAACCTCGAGAAGACCGGCATCCTCGATCGCGAACTCGAATTCCTGCCCGACGAATCCGAAATTGAAGACCGCCGCTTACGCAAACAGGGTTTCACTCGGCCCGAACTTGCGGTTGTACTCAGCTACGCCAAGATCGACCTTTACGACGGACTCATCGCATCGGGCCAGACACTCGAGGATTTCCTGATCGTCGACCCACTGCGTTATTTCCCGGCCGTCTTGAGAAAGCGTTATTTAGAGTTCATTCCGGGACATCGCCTGAGCCGTCAGATACTTGCGACCCTGATTGCAAACGACCTCGTGAATCGGATGGGCCCCTCATTCGTTCAGCGTATCCAGGTCGATACGGGAGCAGACGTCGTCACCATCGCCAGAGCGTATACCGTGGCCCGGCAGCTCTGTCAGGCCGGCCCTTTGTGGAAGACGATTGAAGAGCTCGATCACGAATTACCGGCCACCACGCAGGTCGCACTACTTTTCGAAATTAGCCGTTCTCTGCGTCATGCCTGCTACTGGCTGATCGAACGCTTTGGCGATGACCTTGCCATCGAACCTGCGGTGAAGCGCCTCAAGGCAGATATGACGACGGTGTTCACGCGTACTGGTTCGATCATGTCGACCGCGGCCCGCGAGCGTCACCAGAATGCAGCGCAGGCGCATATGGAAAACGGCGTGTCCGAGAAACTGGCGAACCGCATGTCCGCCCTGCTGTTGACGCGGCCTGCCCTCGACATGGCCGATCTTGCGGCGTCTTACAAACCCGACGTCATCGAATTGGCAAAACTCTATGCGGTGACGAACGAGAAGCTGGGTATTTACTGGCTGCACGTAGGTGCAGAGGACCTGAAGGTCGAAGGCCGTTGGCAAGCGATTGCACGGGGCAAACTCCGCGACGAGTTCTTCTGGATGCGACGTGAGCTTGCCGAGCAGATTCTGCGCAAACGTGGCAAACACGACCTGACTGAAGCCGTTGACCGCTGGCTTGCGAAGCGCAGCACACGAGTCGATCGACTAACGAACATGATCGAGGAAATGAAACTTCGCGGTGAAATTGATTTTGCTACGCTCTCGGTCGCCGCAAGCGAATTCCGCGACCTGATATCAAACTAAGAAACACTACGGAGAGAATATGGCGGGCAAGCTCGTACTGTGTCGTCACGGCCAAAGCGACTGGAACCTGAAAAACCTGTTTACAGGGTGGAAGGACGTTGACCTTACCGAGAAAGGCATCCAGGAAGCCGTAGATGCCGGTCGATTACTCACGGACATGGGATACGAATTCGACATCGCGTTCACTTCAGTGTTGAAACGTGCAATACGAACATTGTGGCTGATGCTCGATGAGATGGACCGCATGTGGATTCCAGTCGTCCGCGACTGGCGTCTGAATGAACGCCATTACGGTGCGCTTCAAGGCCTTAACAAGGCTGAAACCGCGGCGAAATATGGCGACGAGCAGGTCCATATCTGGCGTCGCAGTTACGACATACCGCCACCGGAGCTCGAAATCACCGATGAGCGGCACCCGTCACACGACGCCCGCTATGCCGGCATCGGGAACTTGCCAGGCACCGAATCGCTGGCGCTAACGCTTGATCGCGTGCTGCCGAGTTGGGAAGACACGATCGCACCGGAACTGCGGGCTGGTAAAGACGTGTTGATCGCGGCGCACGGCAACAGCCTGCGCGCGCTCGTGAAGATGCTCGACAAGGTCTCGGATGAAGAGATTACGGGATTCAATATTCCGACCGGTATTCCACTGGCCTATGAGCTCGACGACGATCTCAATCCCGTGTCGCGTGAATTCCTGGGCGATCCTGATGCCATTGCCAAGGCCGCAGCGGCAGTGGCGGCTCAAGGCAAAGCGCAGTGATGTAACCCCTCGAAGAGCGGTCACCCGTTCTTGAGGGAGAGGGACATTTCATTGCCGATGACGGCTTAAACCTGCAGGCGGGGATCCGAGCGCGTCACTCTGGGTTCATCAACAACGCGTATCAGACCTTCCTGGGAAGTGGACGCAACCAATTGTCCGTCTGTCGTGAACAACTGACCGCGCGCCAGGCCGCGTGCGCCATGCGCATTCGGGCTGTCCATCGCGTATAGCAACCAGTCGTCGATCCGAAACTCGCGGTGAAACCAGAGTGCATGATCGAGGCTCGCCATGATGACCTTGCCACGACCGAATGGCAGACCATGCGGCAACATGCTCGTCCCAAGCAATTCGTAGTCGGACACGTACGCCAGGACACTGCGATGTAAAGGAGGATCGTCGGGAAGTT